>JBMTBF010000096.1:0-5486 GCA_049429585.1 Terrimicrobiaceae bacterium
CCATCGGCCTTCTCGCGGTGATCCTCGGCCTGGTTTCCTACACGGTTTACGCGGAGCGCAAAATTTGTGCGTGGATTCAAGACCGCGTCGGCCCGAACCGCACGGGCATTCCGCTTACCGGCATTCGCATCCAAGGCCTCGGCCAGCCGATCGCGGATGCCCTCAAGCTCCTCCTGAAGGAAAATTTCATTCCGGCCCAAGTGAACAAATTCTATTACTACATCGCGCCGAAGCTCTCGATGGTGCCGGCGATCCTTGTGCTGGCCGTTCTGCCCTTTGGCAGTTCGCTTTTTGGCATCCCGATGGTCATTGCCGATGTGAATATCGGCGTGCTCTATGTTTTCGCAGTTTCCTCGCTCGGCGTTTACGGCATCGTCCTAGCCGGCTGGGCCTCGAATTCGAAATACCCTTTCCTAGGCGGCATCCGCTCGAGCTCGCAGATGATCTCTTACGAACTCGCGCTCGGTCTTTCTGTGATCCCTGTTTTCATGGTCTGCGGCACTCTCAGCCTGCCCGACATCGTCCTCTGGCAGCGCGAGAACGGTTGGATGGTTTTCCCTCTGTGGGCTAAGGGTCTGACCTGGGAGATGATCCTCTCAGGCGATTTCGGTGCGATCCTGCAAAGCTTCGTCGCCGGGTTTTCCCTTCAGCGCGTTCTGCTTTGGGTGCCGATGGTGATTTCCTTCATTATTTTTCTCATCGCGATGTTCGCTGAAACCAACCGCGCTCCGTTCGACCTTCCCGAGGCCGAGCAGGAGCTGGTCGGCGGCTACCACACAGAATATTCCGGCATGGGCTTCGCGCTGTTTTTCCTTGGCGAATACGCCGCGATGATCGCCGGTTCGGGCGTGATCGTGACCCTTTTCCTGGGTGGTTGGAGCTTTCCGCTCATCCCTGACGGCTCGCTGCCGGGCATCCCTGGCGTCATTGCCGGCCTTGTGAATATCGGCGTGTTTTTTGCCAAGATCATTGCGCTTTTGATCTTTTTCATCTGGGTCCGCTGGACCGTGCCGCGTTTCCGCTACGACCAACTCATGAAGCTCGGCTGGTATGTGTTTTTCGAACTCGCGCTGGTGAATATCTTCATCGCCGCGTTTGTGTTGGCCTACATCAAGTAGACTGATGCGGATTCTCCGTCCGAAAGACAAGGGCTACGCGGCCGCGCTGGCCGGACTCCAACGCGATTCATCGCCCGACCCGGCGGTATCAAAAACCGTCGCCGAAATCCTTGCCAAGCTCGCCGCGAAAGGCGACGCCGCCCTGCTGGAGTTCACCAAAAAATTCGGCGGTCCCGCGCTGAAGCCGTTCGAGATTTCCGTCACGCCCGCCGAAATCGCGGAAGCCTCCAACAACCTGCCGAAAGACACCTGGAAAGCCATCGACGCCGCGCGCGCCAATGTGCGTGCCTTCGCGAAGCGGAGCCTGCGCAAGAGTTGGTTCATGAAAAACCGCCAGGGCGCCGTCACCGGCGAGCGGTTTGACCCCTTCCGCCGCGTGGGAATCTACATACCAGGCGGCACCGCGCCGCTTGTTTCCACCGCAGTGATGACTTGCACCCTCGCCGAGGCGGCGGGAGTCCCCGAGATCGTCGCCGTCACGCCCGCCGGGCCTGATGGGAAAGTCCACCCCGCCCTGCTCGCTGCGCTTTCGCGTTGCGGGGCAACGGAAATTTACCGTGTGGGCGGAGCGCAGGCTGTCGCCGCGCTCGCACTCGGAACCAAAACCATCCGACCCGTCCAAAAAATTTTCGGCCCCGGCAATGCCTATGTCGTCGAGGCGAAGCGTCAGGTTTTCGGCAAGGTCGCAATCGACCTCCTGCCCGGCCCAAGCGAGGTTTTGGTCATCGCCGACAAAACGGCCAAACCCGACTGGATCGCCGCCGATTTGCTGGCCCAGGCCGAGCACGGTCATGGCAGCCAGGCGATTCTGCTCACTGATTCGGATAAAATCCTCGCAGCCACCGTGAAGTCTATCGAGCGCCAAACCAAACTCTCGAAACGCCCGGCAGAACTTGCCAAGGCGCTCAAGAACACGCTCCTGGTTCTTGTCAAAGACATGGATGCCGTCATCCGCCTTGCGAACTCCTACGCCTCCGAGCATGTCTCGATCGCTACCGAGGCCCCGGGCGAGATCGCCATGCAACTCCACAGCTCGGGCGCGATTTTCCTGGGAGCGATGTCACCCGTCGCGGGCGGTGATTTCCTCGCGGGACCAAGCCACGAACTTCCCACCGGTGGCGCGGGCCATTCCTTTGCGGGTCTCACGGCCGACCAGTTCCAGCGCCGCACGAGCGTGGTGATGTTCGACAAAAAATCCCTCAGCGCCTCGCTGCCGATCATCCAGAAATTCAGCGATATCGAGGGCCTCGACGCTCACGGCCGTTCGGCCGCCATCCGCCTCGGAAAAAAGTGATCTGGAAAATCCGGAGCCGCGAACTCGACCTCACGCGGCGCGCTGTCGTGATGGGCATCATCAATGCCACGCCGGATTCGTTCTCGGACGGCGGCCAGTTTCTCGACCATGAAGCCGCCTGTGCCCACGGCCTCGCGTTAGTCGAGGGAGGTGCTGAAATTTTGGACATCGGCGGTGAGTCCACGCGGCCTGGCAGCGAGGGTGTTTCCGCTGAGGAGGAAACCCATCGTGTTCTGCCAGTGATTGAAGCTCTCCGTCGCGCGACAGATGTGATTATTTCCATCGACACCTCGAAGGCCTCCGTCGCCCGCGCCGCTCTAGAAGCCGGCGCGGATATTATCAACGATGTCACCGGCCTGAGAGGCGACCCGCAAATGTCGGCACTTGCCGCCGAGTTTCGCGCCGGGGTTGTGATCATGCACATGCAGGGATCGCCGCTCACGATGCAGTCGGCTCCTAGCTATGGCGATGTGGTCGCCGAGGTGGGGGAATTTTTTCGACACTCCCTCGAGGGGGCGGTAGCGTCCGGCCTTGACCCGATGAGCATCGCCTTCGATCCAGGAATCGGTTTTGGAAAATCGCCTGCGCACAACCTTGCACTGCTTGCGGGTATCGAATCGTTCGTGCCTCTTGGCCGTCCGATTCTTCTCGGCGTCTCGCGAAAATCCATCCTCGGTCACCTGGCCAAATCTTCGGCGATGGAGGACCGCCTCTGGCCCGGGGTGGCGCTGACCGTCCTTTGCCGCGAGCGCGGGGCGAGGATTTTCCGGGTGCACGAAGCCAAACCCCACCACCTCGCACTCCGCGCCGCGGAGACGCTCCTCGGCGATGATTGAGGCCGCGTTTGCATTCCTCAAGGAGCAGTGGACCTCCGGCGTCGAGATCGCGATCCTCGCGACGGTCATCTACTACATCTACTCGTATCTCAAGGGCACCCACGGTGCCCGAATCCTTATCGGGCTCGCGCTGGTTTTTCTTACGCTCACTTTCGTTTCCCAGTTGCTGAACCTCGAAGTGATCGGCTGGCTGCTTCGGAGCATTTCGGTTTTCCTCGCCATCGCGCTTGTCGTCATTTTCCAACCAGAACTCCGCCGCGCGCTCACCGAGCTCGGCAGCCACCGGTTTTTCACCTCCCCCTCCCAGGAGCGCGAAACGGTGGAAGACATTACCGACACAGTCTTCGAGCTTTCCAGCAAAGGCTTCGGCGCCCTCATCGCCATCGAGCGTGACATCAATCTGAAGGGCTTCGTGGAAACAGGCGTGCCGATCGATGCGAAATTCACCAAGGAACTCGTGCTCACGATTTTTCATCCCAAGACCGTCCTTCACGATGGCGGCATGGTCGTGAATGGCGACCGAATCGTCGCCGCCGCATGCATTTTCCCGCTCACTCAGCGCGAGGATTTGGACCGCAACCTCGGCCTGCGTCACCGCGCCGGGCTCGGCCTCGGCGAGGAGTCGGATGCGATCATCCTCGTCGTTTCCGAGGAGACGGGGCAGGTTTCCATTTGCCATGCGGGGCGGATCGAGCGGAATCTGGGGGTCGAAAAATTCCGCCTGCGCCTCAGCCAACTCCTCTTCCAAGAAAAATATGAAAGCGATCCTGCTCAACCACTGGCAAGCGAAGCTGACCAGTCTGATCCTGGCGTCCGTCCTGTGGTATCTCATCAAGCAGAGCGTCGGCCGGACACCGGAGCGGCCTAGTCCTTCCCGCCCGCTCGCCGCCGAAACGCAGAAACAAAATCCACCAAAAAAATCCCCGTCTAAATGAGTCACACCCCGCGCAAACTTTTTGGAACGGATGGCATCCGAGGCGTCGCCAACATCGAGCCCGTCACAGCCGAGACCGCTCTCAAGCTCGGGCGCGCCGCCGCCCATGTTTTCGCCGAATCCCGCGCCGCCTCGCGCACTGGCCGCCTGAAAATCGTCATCGGCAAGGACACCCGCCTCTCGGGCTACATGCTCGAAAATGCCATGGTCGCGGGTCTGACCTCGCTCGGCGCCGATGCTCTTATCATCGGCCCGCTCCCCACGCCCGGCGTGGCCTACATCACGCGTTCGTTGCGTGCCGACGCAGGGATCGTCCTTTCAGCCTCCCACAATCCCTATGAGGACAACGGCATCAAATTTTTCCGCCACGATGGCTATAAGCTCGATGACGAGATCGAGGCCCGGATCGAAAACCTTGTTTTCAGTGGGGAGATCGAAAATATCCGTCCCACGGCCACCAAGATCGGCAAGGCCTACCGCATCGATGACGCCCTTGGCCGCTATGTCGAATTCGCCAAGCAGAGCTTCCCGCGCGGCCTCACCCTCGAGTCCCTCCGCATCGCGCTCGATTGCGGCAACGGCGCGGCCTACAAATCCAGCCCCTGCATCCTGCGCGAACTCGGCGCGGACCTCGTCGTCATCAACAACCATCCGAACGGCACGAACATCAACGCCAACTGCGGCAGCACCCACCCCGAGCAAATCCAAAAACTCGTCCGTGAATGCAAGGCCCAGGTCGGAATCACCCACGACGGCGATGCCGACCGTGTCCTGCTCTGCGATGAAAACGGCGACCTCGTCGATGGCGATGAAATCATGGCGATTGCCGCAATCGACCATTTGGAGCGCGGGTGTCTGGAGGGAAAAACTCTCGTTGCCACGGTGATGAGCAACTTCGGCCTCGACGAAACGCTCGAGTCGCGAGGTGGCAAGGTGCTCCGCACCAAAGTGGGCGACCGCTATGTCATCGAAGCCATGTTGCGCGACGGCCACAATGTCGGGGGCGAACAGAGCGGCCACATGATTTTCCGCGACCACGCCTCGACCGGCGATGGCATTGTCAGCGCCCTCCAAATCCTCCGGGTGATGATCGAGACCGGCAAGCCGCTCAGCGAGCTTCGCAAGGTTTTGAAAAAATATCCCCAGGCCCAGCGCAACCTCCGGGTAAAGGATAAGCCTCCGCTGGACACGCTCCCTGCGATTAAAAAACTTCTTTCTGCCGCCGAGTCCGATCTCAACGGCAAAGGCCGCGTGCTCCTGCGCTATTCCGGCACCGAACCAAAAATCCGCCTCCTCATCGAAGG
>JBMTBF010000097.1:0-5460 GCA_049429585.1 Terrimicrobiaceae bacterium
GGACGACATCGTTCATCAAATAGGACGAGCCCCAGTTGAAAAGCGTGGTGATCGTCGAGATGAAGGCCGCGAGCAGGGCGGCGACGAGGATGCCTCGAAGGCCAATGGGCAGGACCATCATCACCATTTTGGGATATGCGCTGCCTTGCTCGGCATCGGGAATGTGCGGGAGGAGAATCATCGAGCAGAGCGCCACAACGATCCACGGCCACGGCATGAGAGCGTAGTAGCAAATGGTGTGAAGGAGTTGCGCGCCGCTGGCGTGGCGGGAGTCTTTGCAGGCCAGGAGCCGCTGGGCGTTGTAGCCGCCGCCGATGGCGACGCTGATTCCGAGAAGGACGAAGGTCACGAGATCCCAGATCGGCAGTTGGCCGGGTTCAGAACCGATTTTCGGAATGAGTTCGAGGTTGTTGCCCGACCAATGGCTGATCGCGTGGAGTTTCTCCACCATGACGGACGGTCCGCCCACCGCCATGACCGAGAGCACCGCGAGAAGCACCGTGCCGAGGACGGCAAAAATGAGTTGGAAAAAGTCGGCGTAGACCACTCCGGAGAGCCCGCCGAACGACGAAACGATGATTGCCATGATGACGACGCCGATCGTCACATAAATTCTCATCTCGGGCGGGAAGCCGAGGGCCTCGCGCGAGATGGTTTCCATCGCCTTGATCACCCACCCGCAAGTGAGCGGGCACATCACGAGCGCGCCGAACGCTCCGCCAAATCCTCGCAGGAAGCTGGCAAATCCTCCCCCGAAGCGGGCCTCGACGAGTTCGACATCGGTAAGGAAGGCCATGCGGCGCCAGCGGCGGCCGAAGTAGACCGCCGTGAGAACCGCGCCGGTGAATGGCAGGCAGAACTGCCACACGAAATGGATGCCCTGCTCGCGGATGAGGGCGGTAACCCAGATTGGCGTGTCCGCCGCGAAGCTGGTGGCGGTTAATGAAGCGCCAGCCGCGAACCAAGGCAGTGAGCGACCGGAAACGAAGAACGACTCCATGTCCTTGCCGCCGGATTTTGTGAAATAGACGGCGATGCCGACGCTGGCAACGAGCATGAAAAAAATCGCGGCGTAATCTAGCCAATGCAGGGTGTAGTCCATGGGATAAGCGGGTGGGGTGTTGAGGGAGAGGAGCTAACCCCCGGCGGCGGGGGTTAGCAATTTCCTTTTAGAGTGATTCTTCAAATCGAGGCCGCAAAGCCGGATTCGTGGAAAACGCCCTCGAGTTTGTGAACCACGCCCTCGGCCGATTTAACGGTCTCCGTTGGCAGTTCGAGACTCTTGCCGCGGTCGTTTCCGAACAGAACGCGGCGTTTTTCTCCGGTGAAACTGGCGCGCCACCAGCCTTCGGTGCGGTCCCACTCGAGATCGAGGATGCCACCGCCGCGCAGGCGCATGCCTTTCAGGCTGCCATGGCGCCAGCTCCAAGGAAGGGCCGGAAGAAGGCGGAGCGTGCCGGGTGTGGAAAGTGCGAGCATTTCGTAGACGGCCGAGGTGATGCCGTTGTTGGCCTCGGTCTGGACGAGTGGACGCGGGCCCTTGCGGTAATCCATGGTGATACCCATGTCGCGAAGGTCATTGTGGGCGGTGAAGAGATTCACTCCGACAACAGAGCGGCAGAGGAGTTGCAGGGATTGCAGGGCGCGGCCGGGTTTTCCGAGGCGCGAGTAGATGTGCGCCATGTGCGAGAGCGACCAACCGGTTTGGTCCGCCAATCCGACGACGAGGCGTTTCTCAACCGCCACGCGGCAGGCCTCGAACAACTCGGTGTTGTCGGGTGTGATCTCGAAGCCGGGGAAGAGCGGGTAGAGGTGGGAGAGGTGGCGGTGGTGGTAGTTGTCTTTCTGGCGTGCGTCCACCCATTCGGCGATCGCCCCGTCCTCGTTGATGCGGTAGGCGGGGAGCTTCTGGAGCATGCCCTGCCAGCGTTTGGTGTCCTCGTTGTCTCCCCCTTCGACGAGGCGGACGGCTTCGACGAGGTTGCCCAAAACCTCGCGCACGAGGGCGAAGTCCATCGTGGCATCCACGCAGATGCGGGCGGGGTGACCTTTGGCTGTCACATGACCGAGCGGGTTGTTCTCCGGCGAGTTGCCGGGGTAGCTGTGGAGGAGACCGTCTTTGCCCTCGACGAGGAAGTCCTCGTAGAACCAAGCCACTTCCCGCATGAACGGGATCGCGCGCTTGGCGAGGAATTCGCGGTCGCCGGTGTGGAGCCAGTAGTCGAAATAAATCTGGGCGAGCCAGGCGCCACTGCCGGTCCAGAACTGCACATGGGCTTGGAGATTCTTTTTCAAGCCACACTCGGGCGACATGTAGAGCGGAGGAAGAATGCCGCGGCAGGCGAACATGTTTTTCGCATTCGTGCGGAAGTCGTCCATACGCTCCTCGAGGAGGTCGAAAACTCCCTCGACGCATTCCGGCAATCCGCCCGGCAAAGCGGGCCAGATCGCCATTTGGAGGTTTTCATTGAAGAAAAAGGTGCACCACCAAGGCGGGAGGTAGTTGCCGTTCCAGATGCCTTGGAGGTTCGGCGGGAGGGTGCCTTTGTTCGCGGAGGCGATGAGGAGGTAGCGGCCAAAATTCGCGAGTCGCGCGAGCAGGGCGTCGGGCACATCGCCGCGGTAGGCTTTCAGCAACAACTCGTCGTTGGAGAGTTCGGAGCCGTCCACATCGAGGTCGAGCACGCAGCGGCCGTAGCGTTCGCTGTGGATCGCCTCATGGCGGGCTTGAAGGTCGGTGCGGGTCACGAGCGCGGCGAGTCTTTCGGTCTCGGCTTTCAACTGCTCGGGCGTCGGGGAGATGAGCATGTTGGCGACGATGCGGCAGCCGGGCTTGGGAGTGACGCGCACGGTGTGGCCGCCAACGCGGGAGGACTCGAGATCTCCCCAGTGGGCGATCACGGTGCAGGACACTTCATCGGGACCATCGAAGCGGGAAGCGAGCCAACCGGGGCCGAAGGTCGTCGTCTGGCGGATGTTCAAAGGTTGCTGGCGGTCGGTGTGGTCGATCGCCTCGGCGAGGTCTTGCGGGGTGAACCAAAGCGACAACTCGGAGGGCGCGCCGCCTTCCTCGCAGGGTTTGAGAACGAAGCAGGCGTCGGCTGAGGAGACAAACGCGGTGCGCTGGAAGTGATGGCCATCGAGTTGCCAATCCACGCCCGCGACGCCTTTGGAAAAATCGAGCCAGCGGCGGTAGTTGCGGAAGGCTCCGGGTATCTCGCGGCGGATATTCAAAACAGGGCCGGGAATGTAATGGGCGCTGTCGGCAAAGTAGCCGAGTTCGCGCCAGGCGCGGCGGTAGACATCATTCGCCGTGGGGAAATCGCCGGCCTCGAGCAGGCGGCGGACCTCGGCGAGCAAGTGCGAGCTTTCGGGGAGTTCCGGCGAGCTGGCACCACCGAAGTAGCGCTCGTGGTTGAAAAGAATGCGTTCGTGGGCGAGGCCGCCGAATTGCATCGCGCCGAGGGTTCCGTTGCCGAGTGGCGAGGCGTCCCGCCAGTCGAATGCCGCGCTTTCCATCCACGAAGAGTGGATGCCTTTGTATGCCTGTCTTGGAGTCATGGTTGGTTTTGGAAAAATTGGCGTTTTACTTCGAGTCGTTGCGAATGACCCGGCAAAAATAAGCGCCCTGTGGTTTACCCGAGGCGCGCTGGCCGTCGAGGACGGGTTCTAGGAAAAGCTCGCCGGCGGGGAGTTCGACTTCCATGCGAACGCACTCGGTGCCGGCGGGGATTTTGGCAGTGATCGATTTGCCGGCGATGTCCAGGCGGGCCCCGCCTTTGGCGAACGCCTTCGGCTCGGGAGCCTCAGCGGGACGCTGGCGGAGTTCGAGGGTGTAGAGGCCGGGAGTTTTTACATCGACCAGCCAGCCTCCTACGGCGCCATCGGTGCCCATGGTCTTTTTGCCTTCCTGCCATTCGCGCAAGGTTTCCTGTTCGTAGGTTCCGCCGGCGAGTTTTTCCTTGGTGGCGCGGCTGGGTTGCCAATCCATGCAGGTCAAGTCCACTGTGCCTTGGCCGAGCAGGAACGGCTGGATCGACATGGCATCGGCGCGGACGGAATCCCACCAGTCGATATGGGACTTCCGAAGGCGGTCGCGGATTTCGGGATTCGCGGCGGCGATGTCGTTTTGCTGACCCGGGTCGTTTTGCAAATCATAAAGCTCCTTGCCGTTGACCAGGCTGTAACGCTGATCGCGGACCGAGGCATTGAGAAAGGGGAGTTTTTCCTCAGGCGTTCCTGAAGCCCAGCGAGCCACATGGGTTGGGACCACGCGGTCGGTCCAATCGGCGGGCTGTTTGCCGGTGAGCAGGATTGGCAGGAGCGAGCGGCCGTCGGATTTTGGGAAACCCGAGAGATCGAGTGAGCAGGCTTGGGCGAGGGTGGGGAGGATGTCGCAGAGCGAGCCGAGGGTGTTGACTTTTTGGTCTGCCGGGAAATGCCCGGGCCACGAGAAAACGGCTGGAATCCTGACGCCGCCTTGGTAGGCGGAGCCCTTGGTGTCGCGCAGTCCCCCGTTGAAGTCGCCAGGCTGCGGCGAGCCGCCGAGGGCGGTGCCGTTGTCCCCGAGGAAAATCACGATCGTTTCGCGGTCGAGTCCGTCTTTGGCGAGTTCGGCGAGCATTTTGCCGAGCTCGGAGTCGAGGTTCGCGATCATGCCGTAGAATTTCGCGAGGTTTTCCCGCAGGCCGGCGTCAAGGTAGGGCTTTGTCCACTCATCGCCGATTTGGAGTGGCACATGCGGGGCGTTCAGCGGCAGATAGCAGAACCAAGGCTTTTTCTCGGAGCGGATCCAATTCAGAGCCTCATCGACAAAAATGCCGGTCATGTAGCCCTTGTAGGGGTTCCATTTTCCATTCTCTTGGAGGTGCGGGTCGAACATGGTGTTTCCCCAAAAGTCGGGGGTTTGGCCGGTCGCGCCGCCACCGACGAGCAGGGCGTGCTGGAATCCGCGGTCGAGCGGGTGGAAGGGGCGGGGATCGCCGAGGTGCCATTTGCCGAAAATGGCTGTGCGGTAGCCGGACTTCGCAAACGCTTCAGCCATCGTCGGGACTCCTGCGCGCAGGATGTTTCGGCCTTCGATGGTGTGGGTGACGCCCGAACGAAATTCATGTCGGCCGGTCAGCAGGGCGGCGCGGGAAGGTGAGCAGGTCGGGCTGGCGAGAAAATCCGTGAACCGCACCCCCGAGGCCGCCAGCGCGTCGAGATGCGGAGTTTTGAGGATCGGGTTCCCTTGGAATCCCGCGTCGCCGAAGCCTTGGTCGTCGGTCATGACGAGCAGGACATTGGGACGCGAGGCTTCCGCATTTTCTGCAGCGAACCCAGTGCCTTCGATAACTGCAATCCCAAGGATGACAGTGAGGATTTTTGCTAAATGAAAAATCATGGTTTGGCAGGCATAGGCATAGGCGTAGGCGTAGGCGTAGGCGTAGGCGTAGGCGTAGGCGTAGGCGTAGGCGT
>JBMTBF010000098.1:0-5444 GCA_049429585.1 Terrimicrobiaceae bacterium
TGCCGGCGCGGAGGGCCTCGGAGAAGCTCGGGAAGTTTTTCGGCACGATCATGAATTCCTGGAAGTCGATCGGTGCATCGCTATGGGCGCCGCCGTTGAGAATGTTCATCATCGGCACGGGAAGGACCTTGGCATTCGGCCCGCCGAGGTATTTGTAGAGCGGCTGCCCGACCTGCGCGGCGGCGGCTTTCGCAGTGGCGAGGGAGACGGCGAGGATGGCGTTGGCTCCGACTTTCTTTTTGGTCGATGTGCCGTCGGCGGCGAGCATGGCCTTGTCCACGGAGACCTGGTCGGCGCCATCGAGGCCGATGAGCACGGGAGCGAGAATTTTCGAGACATTCGCAACGGCCTTCGTCACACCCTTGCCGAGGTAGCTGGCTTTGTTGCCATCGCGGAGTTCCACGGCCTCATGCTCGCCGGTGCTGGCTCCGCTGGGAACAGCCGCGCGGCCGACGGCTCCGCCGGCGAGCTCGACATCGGCTTCGATGGTTGGGTTGCCGCGCGAGTCGAGAATTTGGCGGGCGCGGATGGAAAGGATGGTTGTGTCGGTCATAGGAAGGGCCTTGAAAAACCAATCCGCTGCCGCGCTGGCAAGAACAAACCCGCAACGGAACCCATCCACGGCAATGAAAGAATCGGGCGCGCCGCACAAAAGGGTGGTCAGTGATTTTTGGAGAGGATAAAAAAACGCCCCTTTAAATCTATGAGCAACCCGACCGCCAACTCGCCCGGCGAAGCCAAGAAAACCTCGCCCTTTGTCAACACCCTCGGCATGCCGTTTGTTCCGGTGCCGCATTTTGAAACCCTGTTTTGCATCTGGCCGACCCGCTTGCAGGACTACACCGCCTACGCCCAGGAGAAGGGCATCGAGGTTCCCTCCCAAACCCCCTCTGCCGCTCCCGACCATCCCGTGGTGAATATCATCTGGAAAGAGGCCGCCGACTTTTGCGAGTGGCTCACACAGCGCGAACGGGCCGCCGGGAAACTTCCCGAGAAACTCGTCTACCGCCTGCCGTCCGATCTCGAGTGGAGCGCCGCCGTGGGGCTTCCCGCCGAGGAGGGCGCGCGGCCAGACCAACGCAGCGGCCAGGTCGACGGCTACCCTTGGGGCACGCAGTGGCCGCCGCCGAAAGATGCGGGCAACTACTCGCAGGAGTTGGGCGTGGACGGCTTCGAATTCACCTCGCCCGTCGGCAGCTTCGCCGCAAATTCGTTCGGCATCCACGACCTCGGAGGAAATGTCTGGGAGTGGTGTCAAGACTACTACGACCGCTCGAACGAATGCCGCGTCCTCCGTGGCGCGTCCTGGTTCAATGGTTACTCCGACCGGATGAAATCCTCGTTCCGCAACGACCTCGGCTACCCGACCTCGCGCTTCACAAGCTTCGGCTTCCGCGTGGTGCTAGGCCTGCCGGTTAAGCGTTAAGGCGATTTTTTCGGAGCGGGGCCCACACGAACGCTTCCTGAAATTTTTGCAATCAGGCCAGGGCCGACACCTTCGACACGATCAAGGTCTTCCACCGATCGAAAGGGCTGTATCCGGCGCGCCGCGATAATTCTTTGCGCGAGTTTCGGGCCAATGCCGCCGAGGGTCTGAAGTTGTTCGGCATCGGCGGTGTTGATGTCGACTCCTTCAGCAGGAGCGGATGGCTGGAGAACCCGGGCGAGTTCGGCCGCCTCGCGGCGTTCGTTGGCACGGTCGGCGGAGATTCGTTGCCAGTCGGTCGCGGCCCAGATGCCCTTTCGGCCTGCGGCGGCAACCAGTTCGGCATCGTGCAATTGTTCCCGGTAGTCGCTTCCCGAAATTTGGTCGGGGGTTTCCCGTGTCACGCCGAACGCCCGGGCCAATCCGGCTTCCACCAGAAGCGTCGCGAGATCGCGCCCGTCGTGGGTTTTTACAAAAACATAGACGCGGTTTGACGCCTCGCCTCCCCGGGCGTTGGAGTGGGCCGTGTGGATCGTGAAGGGGGCCGCCAGCGATTTCGCGGTGAACTCCGCCGCCTGGCGTCCGAAGTTGCGGGCGAGGCTTGCGGTCTTTGCCGGGTTGTCGCCTCCCAGGCCGAAGTATCGCTGCTGCTCGCGAAGTCGCCGCGCGAGGGACTCGGTCGTCACATGCCATTCGATACAATCCACTCCATAGAGACGGGCGACCAGTTGGCGTCCATCCCGAAGCCTCACCGGGAAGCTGTCGCCATCAGCCCAATCGCCGGGAAGCAGCTCACAATTTCGAAACTCCTCAAGCGGTGATTCGGCGAATGCGACCGCTGCGGCGCAGAGGATCAGGGCGGCGGCGAGAATCTTCATGTCAGGAGGGCGGGTTGGAAATTTCAGAGCTGTTCCGCCGGCGGCAACTCGTATTGGTTCATCAGCTGCTCGCGGTTGGCTTTGATCGATTCGGCATCGAGGAAAAGCCATCTCGGGTCCTCCTCGAGTTCGATTTTCTGGAATCCCTCTATGGGATTTTTTGCGGCGCGGCGCATATCGGCGATGCTTTTGACGGGTCGGCCGTTCAGTTCCTTCACCACCACATGCTCGATGTGGTCGTAGCCCAGTGTGTCGGGCGAGGGGAGGATTCGGGAAAGGACGACGATTTTGCCGCGGTCGGGGGGAAGTTCGTCCTGGAAGGCGTCGTAGTTGACGAGCCGTTGGGGCGCGCTTTTGGCCCAGTCCGGCCCCCATTCCTGCAAATAGGGACGCGAGAGTTCAACAAACACCAGGCCGCCCAGAATGAAATAGGGCGGCGCATGGTCCGCAAGGAACGCCGGGCTGGTCGCTGCGGACCGGTCCAGAGCTTGCATCGGAACGGCAATCTCCAGGATTTTTCCTTTGCGCAGGATTTTCAAAACCACCTCGCCGCCCGCAGGCGTGAGGGTGTTCGTGATGTGGCTGAAGAGGATTTTCCCATAGTCGGCATCCTGGTAGTTTCCCTCCTGGTCGAGCGGGAGGCCGTTCACCGCCAGGATCGCGTCGCCTTCGCGGAGTCCGGCGGCGGCGGCGGAGCTTTTCGGGGCGACCTTCGTGACATAAATCCCGCCCGGTTCCTCGAGGCCGATGTAGCGGCGGAGTTGGGGGTCGCGCAGAGGCGCGTAGGAAACTCCGAGGCGCGGAAAGTTTCCCGACTTCAGAAAACGCGAGATCACCGGCATGGGAATGATGTCGGCCGTTTGGTTCCGGGCGTCGTAGCGCATGAGGAGGCCCACCAACCGGTCGTCGCGCACGGCGGGGAGCGTGTAGCTGCCATCGCGCTGCTGGATCGGCGTGCTCAGCTTGAAGACAAGAAGGCCGACATTTTCCAACGGATAGGGAGTAACGGAGATCGATGAGATGCGGCCGGTGGTGCGGGCGAGATCGCCGTTCGGCTCCAACTGCAAAACGGTGGCGGAGTCCCCGATGGAAACCTTCGCATCGAGTTTGAGCGGAACCATGCCGTTGAGGAACGAGGCATTCGCGGGCCGCAGGAGAGCGAGGTTGCATTCGTAGTCGATGCGCTCGACGGTGGCGGTGGACTTTTCGCCGGAGGCGGCTTTTTCGAGTTCAATGAAGTTGTGATTCGCCACGAGATCGGCGGTGGTGAGGATAAGGCCATCGCCGATCAAGACCCCGATACCTCGGCGGGAGTAGGGCGTTTTTTTCTGCCACGGGGATTGATAATCGTAGGCTTGGTTCGTGGAATTGACCTTCAAGATCGACTGGGTAGTGACCTCGGCCGGAGGAACCGGTTTTTTCGGAGGAACCGGTTTTTTCATTCTCGGCTCGAAAGCACCGCCAAGAACAGTGGCGTGAAGGACGAGAAGGAAAGCAGTGAGGATCGGCAGCGGCTTCATTTTTCGAGGTTTTGCTCCGAGGTGACGCCGTAGCGGTTGAGAATATTATGCCTAGCAGCCTCGACGGCCTGGCGCTCCAGAACGATCGGGGGGCCGACATCGGCGGTTTTGATGACATAGTATTCCTCGGGCTTGGCGAACGCTTCGGCGACATCGCGGAGCGTTCGGATGCGATGGCCGTTGATTTCGTTGATCAGCGAGTAGCGGAAATCCCCGGCGTGGGCGTTGACGCGATCGGGCAGGATGTTGCTCAGGACGATCAACTCCTCGCGGTCGCGGTAAATGCCGTCCTCCACAAAGAAGTCGAAGGAAAAATTCAGGCGCTGGTTCGACGGGTCGTGTGCCAAGAGGAAATTCCGGTCCGCAGGCTGGAAAACCAAGCCGCCGAAAATGACAAAGCGCGGCTTCTCGTCATAGGCGTTGCCTTGAAGCGTGAACGGCCAGGGATCGTCCAACGGGACTTCGACGGTTTGTTTTGTCCTGTCGCGAAGGATGACCAGTTTCACCTTCTCACCCCGGAATTTTCTTTCGACGATTTCGGTGAACGGCACGACGCCATTTTGCAGGCGGATCGAGCCGTCGCTGGCGATCGGATAGCCATCGATTTCTAGCAACACATCGCCGACGCGAAGGATCCCTTCCGACGATCCACCGCCGTAAACGGCTCCCACCATCACGCCGCTATCGTCATCCTCCAGGCCCAGCGCGCGGCGGGCGGCGGGGTTGAAGAGGTTCTCGCTGCTGATGGCGAGGTCGATATATCGGTCGTATTTTCCATCCTCCACATCCTTCAGGAAGCGCTCCACGACAGGCACCGGGATCATGTAGCCGACATTCTGGGCGACATCGCCCGAGTAGCCTTGGAAGGCGACTCCGACGACCTTGCCGTCCTGCATCACCGGGCCGCCGCTGTTACCGGGGTTGATGGCGGCGTCGATCTGGATCGTCAGGTGGGAGTCCATCGCGGAGTGCGAGTAGGTCTGGAAATCGATGCGCGAAACGATTCCGCGCGTGACGGAGAGCCGCTTGCCGCCGATCGGATAGCCGTAGACGGAAACGACAGACTCGATCTCGGGAAGCCCGCCGAACTCGAGCGGCGAGGTGCCGTTGAAAAATTCGACATTGTCCACCTTCAGCAGGGCGAGGTCGCAATCATGCGCGATGTGGAGCACGCGGGCGGTGTAAGGTTTTGGGTCACCCTCCTTGGAGACCGTGAGGAAGCGCGCATTGCTGACAACATGGGCATTCGTCATGATGCGGTCGCCATCGATCACGAACCCCGCGCCCACGCCGGAGATCACCTCGCCCGGACTCCAAGGCGTTTTATAGTTCGGTTCCTGCGAGGTTGCCTCGATGCGGACGAGGCTTTCCGCGATCGGCGCGGCATTCAACAGGGCCGGAATGCAAAGCGCTAGCAGGAGGGGCAGGAGACGGGTCATGGGTGCTATTTTGCGACGATATTCACCAGCTTCCCGGGGACAACGATGACCTTTGCGATCGAAAGGCCGGCTGTCGATTCCGCAACCTTCGGACTTTCGAGGGCGGCCTTTTCGATTTGCTCCTTTGAGGAATCCTTCGGCACGCGCAGGCGCTCGCGGACCTTGCCGTTCACTTGCACAA
>JBMTBF010000099.1:0-5444 GCA_049429585.1 Terrimicrobiaceae bacterium
GCTCCCTTCCTCGTGATCGACCTCTCGCCGGATTACCGCTTCACCACGATCGGCTACCCGAACCGCGGCCTGATCTGGATTATGAGCCGCTCACCGGAAATGTCCGAGGCGGAATATGCCAAGGCGCTCGACGCAGCTAAGACCCAAGGATACGACATTTCGCGGATCGAAAAAGTCCCCCAGCGCAAGGCGGGAAAACCCTGACAAATTCAGGGCTTTTTGGTCGGCACACCGGCTTTCACCCAACTCGAAAATCCCCCGGCATTCCAAACGGTCCATCCCTCTTTCTGTAAAATCCCCCCGGCGATCCCGGAGCGGTTGCCCGAGCGGCAATAAACCACAATCTCCCGACCTTTCGCCTTATCCAACTCGACCGCCCACAGAGTGCGCGGGCCTTTGAGATCGCTGAGGGGCAGGAGCAACGCGCCCTCGACCACTCCCCCGCCCCATTCCGCAGGTTCGCGCACATCGATGAGCACAGCGCCACCGGATTTCACTTTTTCCATGGCTTCCGTGGGAGGAATCGAAGGGATCGCAAAGGCGGGTCTCAAAATGAAAATTACGGCGGCCAGCAGAACGAGGATTGTCAGGGTGGATTTGGCAGTCATAGCGCGTCGAAATTACCGCAATTACCGGCCCATGCAATGCCACGAGACTGTTGACGGAGCCGTGGCGACCTTGGAGATTGAGCGCGCATGAGATTATTTCGAGCGTTGGCGCTGGCATTGGTTCTGGGGTGGTTCACCCGTGGCGCCGAGGCCGCGCAGATGAAGGTTCCCTTCAATTTCCAATGGGGCGAGTCCGCCGCGCGCGTCGAAAAAAGCCTCGAAGGCATCAAAGCGAAAATCGTCGATCGCAAAACCTCGGAAAAGCGCCAAGTCCTCGTCGTCGAGGGAATCCCCCAGAAAAGCCTGCTGCGCTCGCTTTTTTACTTTTCCAACGATTCGCTGAACGAAATCGAACTTCAATACGGCGACACCTCGTGGGATAGCCAGCGCTACGCGACCTTCTTCGACGAGGTGCGCCGGAATGTGGATACCAAATACGGCGCGGGGCGCCTGGTCGTCCGCGACAAGACGCGGGACCCCGAAACCGACATCCTGCAAACACTCGTTGGTTACCAGTGGGTGCAGGGCTACATGTCGCTCCGGCTGTTTTTATTCACAGGGGAAAAAACCGGGAACGGCTACCGAGTGCTCAGCCTGCACTACAAGGAAATCTAGCCCGCCACGAATTTCAGCGCGTCGCCGAACCTGGCGCGCCAGGAAATCTCACTGTGACTCCCCCCGGCCACTTCGCGGATTGTGAATTCCTTTCCCGCCGTCCAGCCCTTCGCGCGGAGAAATTCGCCCAGAATGTCGTGATAGCCCCGATAGCATTCATCCAGCCCCTGATCGCCATGGTCGAAAAACATCCGCACTTCCTTGTCCAGAGCGGGCTCGGCCTCGAGGGCTAGGAGCGACGCGGAATCCCGTGGCAGGGATTGCGACATGTCCTCGAACGAAGTCGAGAGACAGATGAAATTCCGGAACACGCCGGGATGGGCAAGCGCTGTGCGAAATGTATTGAGAGCTCCGAGGCCGGCCCCGCCGAGGGTACGGGCCGTTCGCTTCGCAATCGTGCGGTAGTGCTGATCCATGTGCGGCACGAGTTCCGTGACGAGAAATTGGGAATAAGCTGAACCACCGAATTCCGGCGACAACTCGAAATCCCGCATTGTCAGGTTGTCATCCGAGTAGCCTTCAGGATGACACACGCCCACGACGATCGACTCGGGGATCACAGAACGACGCGCCAGCAGCGCTGCCCATTCGTCCGCCGCCCAGTCGACCCCCGAGACCACGCTTCCGAGGGGATCGAAGACATTCGAGCCATCGTGGAGATAAATTACCGGGAAGCGGGTCTCCGTCAGAGCCCCGTAGCCGGGGGGGAGCCAAATCAAAAGCTCCCGCTCGCCCGCAAGAATCCGCGAATGCACCCGTTCGCGCGTCAAACGCCCGCTGTAGCGGTCCTTCCAATCCGCCACCGTGTGGTGGAGCGTGGCATCCAACCACACATCGTGACGGCTATTCGACGGCACATGGCCGAACGCCTCGACCGCCTCAGCCTCCCAGGCGCCGCGGATGATTTTATATTCCAAATGCGTGCCGGTGTCCGCCTCGATCGCGCCATTGTGAAATGTGCCGTCGAACTCCAGCGGAAGCGCCAAAGCGGAATTCCATGCTCCCAACTCGCGATGGTTGCCAGTGATATAAACCCTCCCCTCGGGTCGATCGACCGGGGGGACGATCCGGAAACGAATCTTACTCATGTCCACAACCTACGCCACCCACCTTCCCTGGGAAATGGGAAATTCGGTGGTCTTTGCAAAAATCGCATCGACGCCTCTCACGAATTGGGGAAATTCTTTTCGAGATGTCTTCGACGCCTGACATTCCAGCGCCCGAAAACCCGCCAACCGGGCCCGTAGCGGATCAACGATCCGGCGGCCTCCGCTCGTATTATCGCGTGGCCGAGGAGGCTGGCAGTGTCGTGCGTTGTGAACCCTCCGAGGCCCAGATCATCGTCTTCAACTCCCCCACGATCGATGACGAGGCGGACTTGATGGAGTATTACAACATCGATTACCACACGCTCCATTCCTCCCTCGACCCGGACGAACTCTCCCGTCTTGAATTCGAAACCGACCACGCGGCGCTCATTTTCAAACGCCCCAAGAGCTTCTCCGCCGACGACAATTTTCTTTTGAAAATGACCTCCACCGGCGTGTTCCTCTACGAGGACCGGATCGTGGTCGTCATGCCCGACGACGCCCCGCTATTCGAGGGCCGCACACAGCTCCGCATTTTTTCGATCCAGGATGTGATCCTCCGGTTGCTCTACCAAAGCATCAACCACTTCGAGGGCCATCTGAAGGCCATCAACATGCTCTCCGACTCGCTCGAGCGACGCATCATCACCTCGATGGAGACCCGCTACCTGCTCAACATGTTCGCCCTCGAAAAGAGCCTCGTCTACATCCTCAACGCCATCAATTCGAACGCCGCGCTGTTCGACAAAATGAAATCCTACGCCGAGCGCCTGGGCTTCGACCACGACCAGCTTGGCATTCTCGAGGACATCGTGATCGAGAACCAGCAGTGCCTGCGCCGTTCGGAAATCTACTCGCAGGTCGTCGCCGGCCTCATGGATGCCCGCGCCTCGATCGTCAGCCACAACCTCAACACCCTCATCAAAAAATTCACCATCTGGACGATCGCCATCATGATGGCCAACCTCGTGGTCGGGATTTTTTCGATGAATGTGGAACTCCCGATGCCCAGTTCCGGTCCGCTGTGGCCGTTTTTGGTGGTGAATGCCATCGCGGTCGTTGTTTCGGTCGGGATTCTTTGGTTTTCCCGCGTTCGGAAATGGTGAAGCCCCCTAGCGCCACTCGTGCTTTGGGTATTGGCGCTGGAGCTGGTTTTTAAGCTGCGGGTAGGTTTCGGCCCAGAAGGATTGGAGGTTTTTGGTGACCTGCACCGGGCGGTGGCTCGGGGCGAGGATATGAAGCGTGAGGGCATGGCGGCCGAGTGCGATTTTGAGTTCGCCATTCACTCCGTAAAAATCCTGGATGCGCGATGCGAGCACGGGATCGGCTGTGTCGGAGTAGGTGATCTTCGCGCGACGGCCTGAGGGAAGCTCGAGCCGCTCCGGCGCGTGTTTTTCGACGAACTGCTGCTGGGCATGCGTGAGGAGCGTCTTGGCATGCGGCAGGACCGGCGAGTCCTTGATGTCGCGGTAGCAGGTGGCGCCGTCACAAACCAAAAGAATGATGTGGTGGCGCTCGTCGTCACCGAGTGTTGGCAGGCCCTGTTCGGGACACAGGCGGGCGAGAAAATTCACGCGGTGAATCCACTGTTCGACCGCATCATCCCACCCGTTGAGGCGAAGATTTCCAGCGAGAACCTCGGCGGCAAGGCAGTTCGAGGCGGCTGGCCCTGGCTCGGCATCTCGGTCGCGGTTTTCCAGAACGAGGTCCCGAAATACCCGCTCGCGGCGAACGACCACACGGTTTTGTGATTTGTCGAAGAAATGCTCGGCGCGGTCAGTGAAATCGGCGGGAAACATTTCGCGAAGCCAGGCCTCCTCGATGCCTGTCGCCAGACTCAGCAAAATCCTGGCATCGCCGTCTCGACCCTCGATCTCGGCGATTTCCGCGGCAACAAGGAACCTCGCCTCGGCGGCGACACTCTGACGCGCAAGCAATCCCCGGCGTCCGCGAACGATGTCGCACACCAGGGTTCCGGGATTTTTTCTCACCGCCACTTGGTCGGCGAATCCGGCCAGCACACAGCGGGCGATCGCTTCATCGGATGGCGCGGAGTTTTCGACGAGGAGCGCCTCGGCATGGGCGATGTCCAGGAATTGCTCGAACAATTTCCCGACTTGCCGCGCCGAGTCGGTGTGGATGCCGAGGGTCCGGCATTCGTTCATGCGAAAATCCCGGGAACGCGCCCATTCGAAGACACGCATCAGAACGAGGAAATCCGAGGTGCCTCCACCGAAGATTTCCATCCGCTCCTCCTCGAGGCGTTTGTCGACCTTGAGCAACATCGAGCGCGTCTGCGTGATCGCGGCGATCAACGCCGCGGCACGCACACAACCCAATTCCTCGGCGGCGAGCAGCATCCGTGCGTAGCGGGGATGGAGAGGGAAATTCAACATCCGGCGGCCGACGCCGGTGATGGAGCCTTCGGCATCCAAGCCCCCGAGATCACGAAGCAAAACCTCGGCGCGATCCAGCGCCACAGGATCGGGTGACTCGATCCAGCGAAAGGATTTCAAGTCCCCCACCCCGGCGGCTTTGAGGGAGAGGATCGTCTCGGCGAGGTCGAGACGCTTGATTTCAGGCAGTTCGCGCAAGGGGCGTCGTTGGTGGTCGCGTTCCGTCCAAAGTCTCACACAAACCCCCGGTGAGGTGCGTCCTGCCCGACCAGCCCGCTGGGCGGCCGAGGCAGCGCTGATTTTTTCGATAAAGAGCGTGTTGATACCACGGTTGGAATCGTGACGGGCGATGCGGGCCAGCCCGGAGTCGACCACGAGCGTGATGCCATCAATCGTCAGCGAGGTTTCAGCGACATTGGTGGAGACGATGATCTTGCGCCCCCCGCCACGGTTCACTGCCTTGTCCTGCTCGGCGGCCGGGAGTTCTCCATGGAGCGGCAGGATGGCGCATCGGCTGCCGAGACGGGCCTGCAGCTCGCGGATCGTGCGCTGGATTTCATAGCTCCCCGGCATGAAGACGAGGATGTTGCCTTCGGTGTCATTGAAATGCTCCGCCACCGCATCCGTGGCGATTTCCCAAACCGGATCTTCGCGTGGCTCGTGGGTGAGATGGACGATTTCGACGGGGTGGACGCGTCCCTCGGATTTCAAAAACGAGGCGTTGCCGAGGTATCCCG
>JBMTBF010000100.1:0-5435 GCA_049429585.1 Terrimicrobiaceae bacterium
AATCCAGTTTTAGAGGCGCAACTCAAAGAATCTCGCGCTACAAATCTTGAATCTCCACACGATCAAGAAAATTCCGAAACCTCTATTTCCAAACAAGGCGAGAATATCAGTCAACCAGAATCTCCTCAAGATTTTGCGATTGAAAAAAATGAAGAATCCCTTGATGAAATATTAAAAGTTGAGACTTATTCAGACAACCGTGGCACGGAATCTGCTCCCGCAGATGATGAAATGATCGCCATGGCCACTATGGATGGAGTCGAGATTCCAACCCAGCCTCTTCGAGAACCCGCGATTACATCGATCAATCGTTTGGCAGCCTACGCCACCTTGGATCGCAATGCGGTTACTCCATTGACCCAACCCGGGGAATCCAATGATTCCGGCCTGGGAAACAACGCCGCAGGCTTGCCGACATCTATCCAAGCCTTGAAATCTTCATCGGCATCTCCATCAACTCAAGCCGCTGGTCTCTTCAAATCATTGGCTCCGGAATTGGACAAGTTCAAGCAGACCAACTCATCGCAAGTTCAGTTGGATTTGCCAGTTGGCGAGGAGGAGTCGGTTCGGATCAAACTTTCGATGCGCGGTGGTGAGATTCGCTCCACTTTCATCACAGAGTCTCCCGAGCTTCGGGAAGCCCTGCAAAAAGCGTGGCCGGAATTTTCCCAGAATTCCCGCGAACGGGGATACCGCTTGGGCGATCCCTCCTTCCAGCAAAGTTTCAACGAAAATACCGCAGACCTCGGACATAACAACCGCCGTCAACCCGAGGAGCGCCCGCTTGTCGCCTCGGAGGTTTTAGGTTTCACAAATCCTCGCAAAACCTCCACGCCCGGCAACAGCACGCCAAACTCTCCCTCCACGGCCCTCTGGGCCTAAATTATACTGCCATGACCGTCTCCAACGCCACCCCTACTAACTTAAACGCCAAAGATTCGATGACTGGGCTCACGAAGACCCGGGATGTAGGCCAAAAAACTCTTGGAGCGGATGATTTCATGAAAATCCTGATGACCCAGCTCACGGCGCAGGATCCCATGAACCCGATGAAGGACACAGAATTCATAGCCCAGATGGCAAATTTCTCCTCCCTCGAGCAGATGCGCGGTCTGTCCCAATCTTTTACAAATTACTCAAGTAGCCAGCAAATGGCCACTGCCCCGCTTTATCTCGGTTGTGAAGTGACGGTGAAAGACCCCTCAGGCGACATCAAAGGAGTGGTTGAATCAGTAACTGTCAAAGATGGCGCTCCCGCCTTGGTCATCAACGGCAAAACCTACGATCCCAAACTCATAACCAATATCGCCCTCCCACCAAAGCCTGTTTCCCCTGAATTGCAAGTAGCAGATGCCACTTCCAATTCAGTTCAGACAACTCCAACCAACTAAAATCCCATGGCACTCCTCAATTCATTTAATAGCGGCGTCGCAGGTATCAAAACCTTCAGCAAGAGTTTGGAGGTGATTGGCGATAATATTGCGAATGTGAATTCCACGGGATTTAAGACCTCCCGAGTTACCAATCAAGATAGCTTTAGTGAGACTCTTCGCGCTCCATCGGCTGCTGGCGCTAATGGAACTTGTCTTAACGGCATGCAAGTTGGGATGGGGTCGAGCGTTTCCAGTATTTCTCAAAAATTTACTCAAGGAGCTTTGACAACTACAGCAGGTCCGACAGATTTGGGAATTTCGGGACAAGGTTTTTTCAAGGTTACTGATTCCGCCGGAAATATTTTTTACACTCGGGCGGGTGATTTTCGCTTGGATGAAACTGGAACTCTAAGAACAAATGGGGGAATGCTTGTAAATGGAGCTACATCCCTTAAAGGCGTCGATTCTTTTTCAGTTGGTAAAGATGGTAAGATTAAAACTTACACAAAAGGGGTTGAAGGTGATGCCGGCACTATTACTTTGGTCACCTTTGCCAACCCCAATGGACTGAAAAGAGAAGCTGCCAACTTGTTTAGCAATCTTGCATTAGCCGCTGGAGACGAAAACAGCGGTTCCACAGTCAAAGGCGACATTATTCAAGGCACTCTTGAACTTTCCAATGTCGATCTCACGCAAGAATTCTCCGACCTCATCGTGGCCCAGCGAGCATTCCAAGCCAATTCGCGCGTGATCACCGTTTCCGATTCGGTGATGGATGAAGTCGTCAACCTGAAGCGGTAATTTATTCATTTAGTTCATCTTAACCCACAAAACCACACCCATGGCAGCCAACGAATCAGATACCAATCCCGCACCCGGACCCGTCCAAAAAAAATCAAGCAATCCACTTATTCCTATATTAGTCGTGATTTTACTTGTCCCCGCGCTTTGCTATGCGGTGATGGATTTCCTGATAATTCCAAAACTGAAATCAGCCTCCGGCGGCGGAGGCGATCATGCCAAGGCTGCCGATCATGGGAAAACCAAGAGCGATTCTCATGGGGGAGGCGTTAAGCCCCCAGGTGAGCACACGGTGGATTTTGGGGCGACTGTGGTGAACCTCGCAGGTTCCGGAAACTCCCGATACCTCCGAACAAACTTTACTATAGCAAGCTCCGACAAGGATATACAGAAAATCATCGAGGAAAACAAAGGGTCTCTTCAAGACGCAGCCATTAGCGTTCTTTCCGTCCAATCGCTTGACGCCCTCGACGGCGCCAATGGACGCGAGGTCGTGCGAAAAGGGATCATTTCAAAATTCAACCGAATTCTTGGTGCTGAGGTAATTGA
The DNA here is from genome assembly GCA_049429585.1 of Terrimicrobiaceae bacterium. GTDB lineage: Bacteria > Verrucomicrobiota > Verrucomicrobiia > Chthoniobacterales > Terrimicrobiaceae > UBA967. Next base: position 2,724 of record JBMTBF010000100.1, read on the forward strand.
TCAAATTTACTTCACCGAGTTCATCATCCAGTAAACAACCCCACAAACCCAAATCATGGCTGGCCTCAATCAATCCGACATCGACCAACTCGTCGCCGAAGCGGCGGGTTCGACCGATGCCAAGATGATTTTCCGCTCGGACGGCGAACGATTTCCGAAATCAAATCAAGTCTCGGCCAAGACCTTCGATTTCCGAACGCCCATTCATTTGGCTGATGCGGAATTGCGCCGTCTCCGCACGACTCACACAGGTTTCATTTCGACGATCTCGGCGAGATTTTCGTCGCTTCTGCGTGCGGACATGAGCCTCAAGCTCTCGCAACTGACCACGATGCCTTATGCGAAATTCTCGGAGTCGATGAAAAATCCGACCCACATTTCGCTGTTCAAGGTCGATCAACTATCCGGCATCGGCATCCTCGAAATCAGCCCCAAGTTGGCCATCAGCATGACGAACCGCATGCTCGGCGGTCGCGGCATGTCCACCGAGGAAGAGGAGCGCTACCTTACCGAAATCGAGGTCGCCCTTCTCGAGGAGATTGTGGATATCATCATTCAAGAATGGTGCCGCCAGTGGAAAGACGACCGTCAATACACTGGTCGCCAGATCGGCCACGAAAATAATCCCCGATTTCTCCAAGTGTGCTCGTCGGATGCCGTCACCCTGGTTCTCACGATTGAAGCCCTTGCCGGAGACACCCCGGAGCAAATCCAACTCGGGATTCCCTACAACATGCTGGAGCCGATCGTGAAAACCATGCATGCCCAGCGCAAGCGGGAATTTCAAATCACGCCGGACGCCAAGCCTCAGCAATGGCGCTCCTCCTACAACCAGATCGCCGTTCCCTTGGTCGCCGACTGGGAAGTCCCGCAAGTCAGCGTTAGCGACATCCTCGCCCTCCGCGTGGGCGATGTTCTCGAAATGCCCAAATCCACCCTTACCAACACCCGTGTGCGCATCGCCAACGCCCCGCGCTTTACAGCCCAAGCGGGAGCGGAAAACGGCCATGTCGCCATCCAAATTTCTTCCGCAATTAAAAACAACACCAACCCATGAGCAGCGTCACCGAATCCAAGAACCTGAATGTCATTCTCGATGTCAAAGTCGACCTTACGGTCCGAATCGGCTCCTGCATGCTCCCTATGAGGGATGTTGTGGAACTCAGCGAAGGAACCGTTCTGCAACTCGACCAACTCGCCAACGAACCGGTCGGACTCTATGTGAACGACAAGTTGATCGCCCGCGGCGAAGTTGTCGTGGTTGAGGAAAACTTCGGCATCAAAATCACGCAAATCGTCGGAGAACCGGCATGAGGAATCCAGCGTGGCGGCTTGCCATGATGGCGGCCCTCGCGTGTCTCATTCCAGCTTCTCTCAAGGCGACGGATTCGGCGGGAGCGGCTCCGGCATCGCACGCGAATCTCACCTCCGAATCACCCGCAGCTACCGCTCCTCCACCAGTTGTCCAGACTGGCGCTTCCGATGCTTCCAAGCCCCTGCCCTCCCGTCCGCCTACGCCGGATTTTGACTCGATGGGCCGAATGCTTGGCTACCTCACTTTGTTCGCCGCATTGGCCGGTGCTGCCGTATACTTTCTGAAATTCGGACTTCCTCTTGCCCGCCGAGGCGCGGCGTTGGATCGCAAACTCCAAATCCTTGAAACCCGACCTCTCGGGAACCGCCAATACCTCCTCGTGGTCGGCTACGAGGACTCCCGGATGCTTCTGGGCGTCACACCCGGAAAAATCGACTACCTCTGCCCGCTTGACTCCACATCCGCCCCAGCGGATTTCAACGCCATGATGGGTTCTGTGGAAAACAAATCCTCCCAGTCATGATTCAGCTTAGCAAAATCCCACGACTGCTCTTGATGGTTTTCCTTTTGCTAGGCGCAGCCTCCAATTCCCAAGCCCAAACCCCCGGGCCCACACCACTTCCTCCCCTCATCCGCACCCCGGCGGCACCGTTAGCGCCCCCCGCACCTGTCGCTCCGCCCGCCCCCGCAGCCCCCAGTGCCCCGCGCCCCCCATCGGTTCCCTCCGTCTCGACGCCACTCGTGAATTTGCAAATTGGCAACGGCAATGAACGAGAAAACCTGAGCACCGCGATCCAGATCGTCTTTGTGATGACGCTCCTCACCCTGGCGCCATCCCTTGTGATGCTCATGACGAGCTTCACCCGCATCGTCATCGTTCTCGGCTTCGTCCGCACCGCGCTCGGCGTTCCCAGCGCTCCGGCGAACCAACTCCTCATCGGACTCTCGTTGTTTCTCACCTTTTTCATCATGACCCCAGTCTGGCAAGACATCCAAACCCAGGCGCTCACGCCCTACATGAATGAGCAGATCGGTTCCAACGAGGCGATGGACCGCGCGATCGAACCGATCCGCACCTTCATGCTCCGCCAGACCCGTCCTGGTGAAGTGGATTTCTTCCTTGATCTCGCCGGAATGGGGCGCACCGCGGTGAACGACCTTCCGATGCGTGTCGTGCTGCCGGCTTTCGTGGTAAGCGAACTCCGAACCGCGTTTCAAATGGGCTTCCTGATTTTCATTCCCTTCCTCGTGATCGACTTCCTGGTCGCCTCGACTCTCATGTCGATGGGTATGATGATGATGCCCCCGACCATGGTCGCCCTGCCGCTCAAACTCTTGTTATTTGTGCTGGTGGATGGATGGCAACTCGTCGTGCGCTCGCTCGTTCAAAGTTTCGC
>JBMTBF010000101.1:0-5402 GCA_049429585.1 Terrimicrobiaceae bacterium
ATCACCAAGGCCGAGATCACATTGGCGACTTGTTGCGTTTGAGCCGCATCGCCATTCAACAATGTCAACGCCGCATCGGCAACGGCTTGGGCGTTGTTGACATCCACACCCTGCATCGCTTGCAATGTGTCCATCAAGACATCAGGGTTGCCTTGGACAGCGGCAAAAACTTCCTGAACAGCCACGACCTCTTGAATGGCAGATACAAGCAACTGAGCGCGTTCCTGGGAAAGTCGAGTTGTGCCGATCGAGTCAATAGTCACCCCTCCATCCGACGATGTCGAGGCTTGGACATTCAAACCGAATCCCGATTGCACTTGGACACTCCGAGTTCCTTCTTTATTGTTAAAGTCCACGCGTCCCTCGGACACATCGAGATTGCCACGAAATTGGTTGGAAACCGCGCCACCAACTTTTTGAACTGTAAGTCTCCAAATCGTTCCTCGGATTCTGGCGGACCCAATCGGTGTGGTGATGTTCATCAGCGAGCCGGGTTTGAGCTTTTTCGACTCGCCGATCATCGTGCCGTAGTTCAATGCGAAGTTGGTGGTGGATTCCGTGGGTTCGGAGGGCATTTCGTTCCAAGCATCCTCACTGGCATCCAAACTGGAGACAACCGCTTCATCCGCTCCAAATTCCTCCAGTTCTCTTTTCCGAATGGAGGCACCGTTCGCAAAAACAAACTCGTAGGCCGACTGCTCGAATTGCGCGATGGTGAAGCTGGAATTTTCGAGGATTTGGAAAAACGCGCCGTTCGAGAGGGCCAGGTTGACCTGCCCATCGGCTCCGGTGACCACGGTGCCCTCCACCGGAACTTGATCACCCTTGTTCGCAGGTCGCGGGGCGGCTCCCGACTTATCGATGATTTGCACCGCTCCAGCGGCATCGACGATGACTGTGATACCCGGCTTTCGGTCGGTGCTGGTGCCTTCTTCGGCTTGGCCGGAATCGGATTGCTGGGCAAAAACTCCAGAGAGGCCAAGCGTAGCAACAAGTAGAGCGATAAAAGCCCGAGGGATTAAGAGGAGGCGGTTATTCATCATGTTCTTGAACGGGGTTGTTGAGTGGAAAATGGCGCCGGGTTGGTTCATCCGCAATAAAAAATCTATGCAAGTCTCTAAAAACGATTCTCGGTATCTCCTATTCCCCAGACCGGGAAGCGGGATTTTCGGGTTCTGGGATTTCGGCGGGCGGTTGAGGTGGGGTTTCGACGGTCGGCGGCGGTTCAGCAAAGGGAGCAACCGGTTTGGCCTTGGGCGGGGTCGGCGGCTTGGCAGGCTGGCGGCGCGGGATTTCGAGCCCCTTAGCAGCGTAGTCGATCACATGACCTTGGTGAAGAAGCCAATAAAAATCCCTCAACAACGCCGTCTCGCGTGCGGCGGGATCGGCACCCTCGGGGACCACAACTTGCGCCAGGAGTTCCTGCCATTGCTTGGCGCGGGGCTCGGCAGGATGGCTCTCGAGATAATCGAGAATAGACGAGAGGCTGGCCGATACGGGATTTGCAGCACGGTCCAGCGGCTTGGGACGCGCGACCGAGACATAGGTGATGTTTTCGTGGGCCTTGAAAATCTGGAGTCCGGCTTTGTTGAATTCCTGCCCGAGCAGGTGTGCAACAGGCAGGGGGAACCGGATGAGATTGTCGAGTTCGCGCCGCGTGAATTCGATCACGGCAGGTGCGGAGTCGTTCACAGCCGACGAGCCGGGGACGGTGAAATTTTCGCCAGGGTCCAAAATCTCCGCGTCGGCGAGATTTTTTAGAAAATGCTCCTCGACCTCGGCGAGATTCGCGAGCGCGGGAGTCTCGGCGCCATCCGGCGCAGCGAGCGGATGGAAAACCTCGCGCGTGCTCTGCTCCTGCTTCCATTTGTTGATCGACTCCTCGTCGCGGAGCATGCGGATGCGGGTCTTGTAAATATCGAACGGCACATTCGCGTAGCGCTCGGAGTGAATCCGGCGAATGCGAAGCTGGTAGTCGTGGTGGTTGGGCGGGCCAAGGAAAACCCCGCTCATGCCGCATTGCGCGATGACGGGATACTGGCCCTTCGGCGCCTCGACCTCGATGCTTTCGCGGCGGTAGAAGGAATCGATGTGCGACTGAAGAATCCACTTCGCGGCATCGGAGCGGTTCAGCCACAGCGTGCCGTCCTTCACACATTGGAAAAAAACGGGGCCGTCCTTCCGACGGAACTCAATCAGGTAGCGCGGGGATTTTTCGAGAACGAGACGGGCTAGTTCAAAGAGTGCATAAGCCTTGGCCGTCGTCTTGATCTGCTTGATCAAACCCTCGACACCACGAGGCTCGGGAATGAATTTGAGCTCCCAGCCGGAGATTTCTGGAACTCGCTGAACCAACTCTACGGGCGTGCGTTCTGGGCGGCCTCCGCGCGTACCATCTTTGCGGAATGGAGGCTTTTTGCCAAAATGGCTGGAGGACTTTTCAGCGCCTGGGCGCTGGGGCTTGTCGCGATGATCTGCGCCGTGAGGACGGTGGAGGCGCTGGCTCTTGGATGGCTTGCGGCGATGGCGAGAATCGGAATCATCGGCGTCATCGGAAAAACGCTCCTCTCGTCCACCCTTGGAACCATCATCGGAAAACCTTGCGAGCTTTTCCGGCGACGAGGATTCCTTCACCCAGGAGGGTTGAAAGCTTTTCAGCAAATCCATTTCCAAACCGGAAAGGTTCTGGGGTTGATCTTCTTGACTCATAGCTCCGCCTCGCAGGTGAGCGGACGATGGCGCACCCGGCGAAGGCGGGCAAGCCATTTGTGATGATCAAAACACTGGCCCTGGGGCGCTCTCAAGCGATCCCCGAATCCTTGAGTCGTTGCTCGATGTCGCTCGCCTGGAGCGCGTCGGTCAACTCCGCGACATCGCCCTCCAACACGCGGTCGAGCGAGTAGAGCGAGAGTTTGATGCGGTGGTCGGTCACGCGGTTCTCGGCAAAATTGTAGGTGCGGATTTTTTCCTCGCGTCCGCCGCCGCCGATCAGGCTGCGCCGGTGCGCGGAGTATTTCTCCTCCTCCTCGCGGCGTTTGTCCTCAAGCAACCGGGACCGCATGATCTGGAGCGCGGCCTCCTTGTTCTTCTGCTGGCTGCGCCCGTCCTGACAACGCACGATGCGGCCAGTGGGAATGTGCATCACCTGAACGGCGGAGTCGGTCGTGTTGACGCCCTGCCCTCCCGGGCCACCGGCGCGGCAGACCTCGATCCGCAAATCCTCGGGCTTGATTTCGATATCCACCTCCTCGGCTTCCGGCATCACCGCAACCGTGGCGGTCGATGTGTGGATGCGCCCCTGCGCCTCAGTGGCGGGAACGCGCTGGACGCGATGAACCCCGCTCTCGTAGCGGAAACGGCGGAAGACCGCATCGCCCGAAATGCGAAAAACAATCTCGCGAAAACCCCCGAGATCCGCAGGGCTCGATTCCATCGGCTCGACCTTCAACCCGAGCGACTCGGCGTAGCGCGAATACATGCGATAAAGATCGGCAGCGAAAAGCGCGGCCTCGGTGCCGCCGGTGCCGGCACGGATTTCCATGATCGCATCACGGTCTTCATCTGGTTCAGGCGGCAACAGTGCGATCTGCACCGCCCGCTCGAGTCCCGGCAACTCCCCTTCGATCCGTGCGATCTCCTCCCGCGCCATCTCGGCAAGTTCCTTGTCTCCCGACTCGGCAAGTTCTCGGTTTTCCACAAGCTCCCGACGGGCCTTCGAAAAAGCCTCCCAGTGCGCGAGCAGTTCCTTCGTCGTCCCATGCTCGCGCAAAACCTCGCGGGCGTGCTTCGGGTTGTCGAAAAGACCCGGCGCGGCGATCTCGCGTTCGAGCTCTTCGAAGCGCCGCCGCTTCCGCTCCACCATCGGTTCGAAATCCATAAAGAAACAAAAACGGTAAACGGGCATTGATCCCGTTTACCGTTTGAAAAATCCGCTTCGGAAACTAGGCCTTCTTCGTGGCGCGGGGAGCGCGCACGGTGCCGTAGCGTTTCTTGAATTTGTCCACGCGGCCGGCGGTGTCGACGAACTTTTGCTCGCCGGTGAAAAACGGATGGCAAGCCGCACAAATGCCGAGCTTGATGTTCTGCTTTGTCGAGCGGGTGCGGTAGGTCGCTCCGCAAGCGCAGACGATCACGGTTTCTTGATAATCGGGATGAATTTCTGGCTTCATTTGGAAAAGGGTGCAAAGACTAACGCGATTTTTTCCTGTGGCAACACCATTCCATTTCCAAAAATCCGCCGCCGCCATTCTGCTTTCCGCGCTGCCTCTTTCCATCCAGGCCGCCGAGCCAACTAGCGGCTCACCCCGCCCAGCCCTCCTCGACCTCGCCGTGGACGCCCTCGGCGGACGCATGGTCGAGATTTGGAAAACCCCGCTCTTCACTCTCAGCGACCCGGTCTATGTGAATGGCCAACTCATCCAGCGCGCCAGTTCGGTTACACTGGGAATGCTCGTCACCGCCCTGGCGATCCTTTTGGTGGGAGGAATCCTCTCTGCCGCCTTCAGCCGCTGGCTGCGCGCGCGATTGAGTCGCCGCCTCGATCTGGACCCCACCACCGGCGCGATCGTCCAGAAATTCACAAACTACACCCTGCTCTTCCTCGTTAGCCTCGTCGCCCTCTCCGCTGTCCAAATTCCCCTTACAATTTTCGCCCTGCTCGGCGGTGCAGCCGCCATCGCGGTCGGCTTCGGCGCCCAGCAACTCGTCAACAACCTCATCAGCGGCCTCATCCTCCTGTTCGAACGCCCGATCCGAATCGGCGACCTCATCGAGGTCGGCACCTTCAGCGGCACCGTCACATCGATCGGCTCCCGCTGCTGCCAACTCCACCGCGATGATGGCGTCGAAATCCTCATCCCGAACAGCATCATCCTTCAAGGAACTGTCGTGAACCACACCCTCCGCGACCCCGCGACCCGTCTCACCTTCCTGGTCTCCGTGGCCTCCGGTGCCCCGATTGAATCCGCCCTCCAAATCCTCCGCGACACCGCCGCCACCCACCCGGCCGTTCTTTCAAAACGCGGCATCAACGCGCATGTCCAAGACATCTGCTCCGAGGGCGCGAAACTCCAACTCACCTACTGGATCGATACCACCGACCCCGCCACCATCGACCAAGTCCAAAGCGACCTCCGCCTCGCCACCCTCCGCCGCTTCCAGACAGCCAGCATTTCTTTGGCGTAGAACCTTTCACGCCGCCATGATACTTTTAATTAATATAAACAACTAATAATTAAAGATATGACAATGAAGAAAGCCGCCCTTCTAGCTATCTTTTTAATTCTTGGGGTTCTTGTACAGAGTAGAAATCTCTGAAATCATATTCATCACCTGGTTTCTCATCATATAGTGCATATTCGCCTGGTGTTAATTTTTTTTCTTTACCATCAATAGATTTTACA
>JBMTBF010000102.1:0-5329 GCA_049429585.1 Terrimicrobiaceae bacterium
GTTTGGCGGTAGGACTCAGGCAGGACAGGGGTGAAGGTCTCGAAAACATTCAGCTCCACCGAGCGGGTCTCGCGGGTGTTCATGTCCCACATGTATTCGCCGGACCAGCGGAAGGTTTTTCCGGGAACAATCTGCAGGCCTTCGAGGTCGATGCGGCGGCGGCGGAAGAGGTCGATGTGCTCCTTCGGGAAATCCTCGCCGACGATGCCGACGAGGCTTACAGGCGAGAAACTCGATGCGGAAACGGCGCCGTAGGAAGCGGAGCCGCCGAGGAGGTTTTTGTGTTCGGCGAGTTGAGTTTTGATGTCATCCAACCCGATGGAGCCAACGATAAGAACGGACATAGGCTGCGAACAATGGGGAAGTGGGATGCGGCGATCCAGAAAATTATCCGGCGATTTTTTAGGGGATGACTTATTTCAAAATCCAAGTCCCCTTAACCGGTGCTAAAAAATCAAAAACCTCCACGCCTCGAGTAAGTCGAAGGCCTCGGGCGGGAAAATTGCAGTTCCCAATTTTATGAATATCGGCAAAGCATGTGGAGTGGCGTCCAATGATTGAATTTTGCAGAGGATTTTTTGAACGATTGGCTCTATGAAGGATGTTCTTATTGTTGGTGCCGGGCCGGTTGGCCTGACCATGGCGATCTCCTGTCAGACCATGGGCTTGCAGTTTGATATCATTGACCGACTCCCCAAACCATCAGGATATACCAAAGCCTTGGCGCTATGGAGTAGCGCACTGGAAATGCTCGATGGTCTAGGTGTTTGTGATGAGTTTTTATCCAAGGCGATTTCATGTAAGGGGACGACGATTTCGCGAGGTCGCAAACAATTGATTCATATTCCAGCGGGCTTCTGCGTGGACAGTCCTTATCCGCGCATATTGCTCCTCCCGCAGCTCGAGACAGAGTCGATTCTTTGCCGTGCCTTGGAAGCTCAAGGATCCTGTATCGAAAGGCATAAAGAACTTATCAATCTAAAACAGGATCGTGATTCTGTGAGTGTGCAAGTCCAGGAGGTGAGTGGAGAGGTTCGGAGCGAATCCTTTCGCTGGGTAGTGGCTTGCGATGGTGCCCACAGCACGGTGCGTCATCTTGTCGGTGCGGAATTCGAAGGAGAGGCGCTTGAGGATGTTTTTGTTCTTTGCGATGCGCGAATCGAGGGCGAAATCGAAGAGGGGGTCGCGCAGTTTTTTTGGTCTCAAGAAGGTCTCTTGGCAATTTTTCCAGTTACACCCGGTGTTTGGCGTCTCACCGCCAACCGGACGGATTCAAGTGAGGACGAACCCACCTTGGAGGAAATCCAGACTTTGCTCGACGCTCGTGGCCCCGGCGGGTGGAAGCTTCACTCACCCACTTGGCTCTCAAAATACCACATCAGCGAACGCAAAGCGCGCTCCTTTAGGCATGGGCGCGTTTTTCTTGCTGGCGATGCCGCGCATATTCACAGCCCGGCTGGCGGGCAGGGAATGAACACCGGCATGCAGGATGCTTTCAATTTGGCATGGAAACTTGCGGTCCTTGCGCGCGGGTTTGGAAACGAAGAAGCATTTGCTGAGAGTTATCACTCCGAGCGATCCCCGGTTGCTGAAGAGGTTCTTAGGGAATCTGGTCGCCTGATTCGTTCCAACCTCTCCGGGCATCCGGTTCTTCAGTTCGTGCGGGATCGAATTGTGGGATTGGCTTCCCATTCCGATAAGTTGAAAAGGAAGATGTCTCGTCAACTTTCAGGCATCGACATCCATTACAATCGCGGGCCGCTTGTGGCCGGAGATGAGCATTGGGCGGAGCATTGCAGAACGCATGGTTTTCCAGGCGGTTGGAGACCACGCGACGCAACGGTTTATCGGGATCGGGAACCTGTGTCTCTATTCAAACAATGGCGTCCTTGTGGGTTCACACTTCTGCTGTTTTCGGGATGCAATCCCATTTCCCATGATGTGGAGAGACTATGGGAGGTCGCCGAAATTACCAAAGAGTGGGGGGACCTCATTCGAATTGTGCGTATCTGGAAAGGCGATTGCCCGCCAAATTCATCGTGGTTTGGAGACCCTCAAGGAATAGCACACAAAAGATTTGGGGCGGAGGTTGCGTCCTTTTACCTCATTCGACCAGACCAGTATGTGGCCCTCAGAAACCAACCGGCGGAGGCCGCAGTGTTGAAAGATTGGTTGAGCAGGTCGCTTGGGCGGTAAAGGGAGGTAAGCCGATAGCAGATGATTTGACCCGCCTCGATCTGGGGGCAAATAGGAAACTTTGAAATCGCATTCCGGCAATGCCTCAAAAATCAGGGGTGATGCTTGCTGAATCAATACAGGGTCTATTCCTAAACAACCAAACCACACCGCCAATAACACATCCACGCCAAGATGGGGGGTTCCATAAAGCACTTGGAGCCTCTATCGATAAGAGTTGAGGGGGAGCCGGCACTCGGATTCGAACCGAGGACCGACGGTTTACAAAACCGTTGCTCTACCACTGAGCTATGCCGGCGCGGGTCGGAAAGCTGGCATAATTACCGTGCACGGGCAAGCCGTGAAAATCATCCGATCACCCTATTATGTCATTTTTCATTTGGAACATGACGAGGGCGGGAGTTTTCACTTGCGGCAAACGGCCCGCCGCTTCAGATTCTTCCACCCGTTTCGCGGGATACTCCACTGCCTCGTGGTGTAACGGTAGCACTGCAGATTCTGGATCTGTTTGTCATGGTTCGAATCCATGCGAGGCAGCCAATTCTCCCTCCTTCAATTTTCACCAACCCATCCTAATTATGAAAAACGACGCCTACACCAAAATCGTCCTCACTGTCATTGCCGCTGCTCTCATCGCGCATCTTTTCAAGGACGCGCCGGTGATTGCCACCGCACATGCGCAGGATGGAGCGCCTCGCATTCAAAAGGTCGATCTCGTATCGGTGAATGGTATCGCGATATCGGATGTGATCTCCGACAGCGGCAGCGTGAATTCCACGAATGCCAGCCTTGTCGCCCTGCCGGTGCGGGTTTGGAACGACTGATTTCGGCTTTTGATCGCTCGGGGTGATTAAAGCCCCCCGGGCCGTTTTGATGAGTGACCTGTTTTTTTGGTTCGTCGCCGGCGAGGAAAGTGGTGATGCGCGCGCCTTCGAAGTGATGACGGCGATCCGCGATCTCCGGCCTTCCGTTCGGTTCGGCGGGGCGGGTGGGGCGCGGATGCAATCGCTTTGCACCGGGCCGTTCGACAACTGGATCGGGCGGGCGGCGGTGGTCGGCCTGTGGGATGTTTTGAAAAACTACGGGTATTTTCGTGCGAAGTTTGAGTCGGGGTTGAGGTCGATCCTTGCCGAAAAACCCGATGCGGTCGTGCTGGTGGACTACCCTGGATTCAATCTGCGGCTCGCCAAAGCGCTTCGCTCGCGGGGTTATTCGGGCAAAATTCTCTACTACATCAGCCCTCAGGTCTGGGCCTGGAACCGTTCCCGGATTCCGCGAATGGCGCGGATTCTCGATTTGATGATCTGTGTTTTTCCATTCGAGGCGCCGATGTATGAGGCGAGCGGCTTACATACGATCTTCGCGGGTCACCCCCTGCTGGAGGCCTTGGCGGAGGAAAAGGGGGGGGAGGTTCGCGAGGAAAATCTCCTGGGCTTGTTCCCCGGCAGTCGCGAGCGCGAGGTGAAAAGAAACTTCCCCGCGATGCTCGGTGCGGCTCGGATCGTGGCGGAAAAATTACCGGCGATGAGATTTGAAGCGGCTGCGGCCGGACCTGCGAGAGCGGAAATGATGCGGCGCATGGCGGAGGGTTTTCCCGTTATGGTGGTCGAGGGGCGTGCCCATTCGTTGATGCAGCGGGCCACGGCAGGGTTGGTTTGCTCGGGAACCGCGACGCTCGAGGCGGCGTTTTTCGGGCTGCCCTATGCGCTGGTTTACAAAACAGCATGGCTGACTTTCGAGGTCGGCAAGCGTGTGGTGGATGTGAATGCCCTCGGGATTGTAAATATTCTGAACAACTATCTCGTGAACCCGCCGCCGGATCCGCGCCTGCCGGCGTCTGCCGCGCCGCATGTGGTGCGGGAGTTCATCCAAGATGCCGCCACGCCGGCTGCCCTTGCCACGGAGGCGTTGCGTTTGCTGGGCGATGCAGCGGCGAGGGAGGATTTGGCCGGTCGCTTGGAGGGAATCGTGGCAACGCTCCGCGCAGACGGCGCTGGCCGCCGGGCGGCGAAGGCGTTGCTCGACGCAGCCATCGGCAGTCAGGCATCCTGAAAACCATGAGCGAGCATTTTCCTAAAAACCATCTCGAGTCGATTTGGGCCCCGTGGCGTGTGGAGTATTTCCGGGCGGAGCACCAGAGTGGCGTGGATTTTTTAACCGCAGCGGCGAATTCCCCGGACGACGCCGAGCATTTGGTCGTGAAGCGGCTGGGGAGCGCTTTTCTGATCATGAACAAATATCCCTACTCGGCCGGGCACCTGATGGCGGTTCCCATTCGGAAGGTGGTGAGAATGTCCGATGTTTTGCCCGAGGAGGTGCTCGATCTGTGGAATCTGGCAGTCCATGCCCAGCGGTTGCTCGTCGAAGCGGTGAAGGCCCAGGGTTTCAATCTCGGCTGGAATCTCGGAAAGGCCTCCGGGGCGGGGGTGGAGGACCATTTGCACATCCACATCGTTCCGCGCTGGATCGGCGATTCGAACTTCATGGCTGTCACGGGCGGCACGCGAATTATTCCCGAAGGGTTGAGGACGCTTTACGATCGGCTTTTGGAAATTCAGGCCGGAATCGACGCCTCCCGAGATTAAGGCATTGCCAACCTTCCTGCCTCGGGTATCTGTAAACCCACTCAGCCACCGGGGGCATAGCTCAACGGTTAGAGCAGGCGGCTCATAACCGCTTGGTTGTCGGTTCGAATCCGGCTGCCCCCACCATCCTCATGGATAACTTCTTGTGTTGCGGGTCGGGTAGCGTGTAGGAAGTTGTGGTCTTTTATCGGGCAGTTAGCTCAGCGGTAGAGCGGTAGTTTTACACACTATTGGTCGGGGGTTCGATCCCCTCACTGCCCACCCTCGGAATCTTTTTTGTAAATTATACCATGGTCTAATGATGGGAAAAATTTGCGAATTTTACCATATGGGGGGTTGACAATTCGGGCGCAGTTATTCACAACGCCTATTCACTCGGTCCACACCCATGGCTCCGCAATCCCTAAGAACCAACTCCCACTCAGACCTGCGTAAATGCAGCTTTGCGGTTTTCGCGTGCATGGCGGTTTTCACCCTCTCGGCACAAGCCACGGCCCAGACTGTCCTAACCGTTCGCGACGCGGAGTATCGTTCGCGCTGGGCTGGCA
>JBMTBF010000103.1:0-5319 GCA_049429585.1 Terrimicrobiaceae bacterium
TGGCAGCCTATGTGCGGAGCATTTACACGAAACTCGAAGTGGTGAATGCCCCCGCTGCCGTGAACCAAGCCTATCGCAAAGGCATCCTCAAATCGGGATTTTGAGAATCCGGGGGAGGGGATGGTTTGGATGGCCAGCCCGAAAAAGATCGCGGTGATTCCGGCGGGAGATGTTTTTTTCTTATCAAAATTTGTCGTCGCCATGAGTGGGCGGAAGCAGCGGAGCTCGCGGGCGTCTTCGATTTTTTTTCTCGGCTTGACCCCCCATAAGGCTTTCATACTCGGCACCGAAAATGGCCTGCCTCCAGAAATCCCTCTTCGATTTGCTGCCCTACAAACGCACGACATGAGAACCCATGTGGAATTCGGGAATAGCGCGCCGTCCCAAGTTGTCTTCTCGCGGTCTCGCGGCACTCCGAACCATAAAAACCGGAAACGGAAATTGAAAAAATCAGGGAATCGCCTTCCAGAAAGGTGAGGTGAAAGCCGGGGAATCCCATTCTCAAAAGGAATTATAAACGCCAGACAATCAGAACCAGAAATAAAAATGCTTTATAATCAATTGCAAGCAAATCAGAAAAGCCAGGGATTCTGTAAGGCATCATTAAGGTCCTGCCCGATCGCTGGAGTGGTTGCAATCATCTTGCTCTGCGTCTTGCCGTCGGGATTTGCGGATTCGGAAGCGAAAGTGCAAAGGCGGTTCCCGCTGCTCTTCAACATGGTTCACCACAACCCGGGGGAGCCTCCGTTTGTCACGCATTACGATGAGCCCGGATTCCTGAAACAACTGGGATACAGCGGGCAAATTCCCAAGTTGAACATTCAGTGCGGCCTGACCTACGACAAAGCATTTCCCGGGCTGATTCCCGACCCGAGCGATGAACGGATGTGGATCGAACGCCATGCCCATAGCAACAGCCTGGATATGGAGTATGCCCGCCAGCAAGGAATGCCGCTCTATCCCTTTACCGATGTTTTGGTGGTCCCCAAGTCGCTATGGGAAAAATACGGCGAGGAGATGAAGGTCGATGGCAAACTCTCGATCCGCGCGCCCAGGACACAGGAAGTCATGCGGGCACAGATCGAGGAGATTTTTCGCCGCTACCCCGACCTTCCCGGTTTCACCCTGCGCTTTGGGGAAACCTATTTGCACGACACGCCTTTTCATCGCGGAACCATGCCGGTCAATTCCCCGGAAGAGCACACCATTCTGATCAACCTGCTTCGGGACGAGGTCTGCGTGAAGCGCAACAAAAAACTGATCTATCGCACTTGGGATTTTGAGCGTCTGCACACCAACTTGGACTTGTTCTTGAAGGCTACCGAGCCTGTGGAACCCCACCCGAACCTGATTTTTTCGATCAAGCATGTGAATCACGATTTTATTCGAGCCATCCAATTCAACACCACCGTCGGCCATGGCAAGCATCAGCAGATTGTGGAGGTCTCGGTGAACCAAGCCGGTCTCTATGGCCGTTGCGCGCATCCCTACTACATCGGGAAGGGCATTATCGAAGGGTGGCAGGAAATGAAGGAACCCAAAGGCCTGCGCGACCTGCTGGACGACCAGAAAATCCAAGGCGTCTGGATCTGGTGCTGGGGTGACGGATGGGTCGGCCCCTACATCAACAACGAGCTCTGGAACGACATCAACGAATATGTGTTGCGGAAATGGACCATGGATCCGTCCAAATCGGAGGAATTCTACTTCAACGAGTATGCCACCGAGACCCTCGGCCTGAAAGATCAGCAGTTGGAGGATTTCCGCAAGCTGAACATGCTGGCGACGGACGGCACCTTCTTGGGGCAACAAAGCGTGATCGTGCCGGTCTCCGATTGGTGGTGCAGGGATCATTACCTCACGGCCGTCGATGTCACCCATCAGGTGCTGAAAGGCAAAGTGGCCGAGTGTCTCGCCGAAAAGGACAAAGCGGTCGAGATGTGGAAAGAGGCCGAACGCCTGGCCGCCGGAATCACCTTGAAAAATCCCCGCGACACGGAATTCATGCGAGTTTCGACGACCTATGGCCGAATCAAATACGAGGTGATCCGGCATCTATGGAGGATCCAAATGATGCTGGCCGAGGAACGAATCAACAAGAAGCCATTGGACTTGGACGCTGCCAAAGCGGCTGTCGAGGCCTACGAAAAGTCCTTCGAGGAATGGCGCCAACTCAAACGCGACAATCCCTCTTGCCCGACGCTTTATGTCGATCATGTCGCCAAGCATGTCGGCCCTCCCTTCCGGACGGCAGTGCTGGATCCGTTGAAAAAACGGCTCGGGATGAATTAACAGCAGCAAATCTTGAAGATAAGCATATGATTAAAAGCATACTACTCGCAGCGATTTTCGGAACCCTCACCCTTCAAACACTCCCTGTTGTTGCCGAGGACAAGCCAGCCCCCACAGACACTGCGACCCCTGCCCCCACGCCGAATCCGGACCCTTACGCGAACGAGACGAAGGAACAACGCGATGCCCGTATGGCGTGGTGGCGGGATGCCCGCTTCGGGATGTTCATTCACTGGGGCGTCTATGCCGTTCCGGCCGGCTTCCACAAGGGCCAGCCCGTCGGCGGTCTCGGCGAGTGGATCATGCATGGGGGGAAAATTCCCGCCGAGGAATACAAACCCTACGCCAACGAGTTCAATCCCACCCAATACGACCCCGATGCCTGGGTGGCCTTGGCCAAGAAGGCGGGCATGAAATACATCATCATCACCGCGAAGCACCACGACGGCTTTGCGCTCTGGCCCTCGGCCGCCAGCGATTGGGACATCGAGGCCACACCCTACAAAAAAGACCTCCTGAAGCCCCTCGCCGAAGCCTGCCAAAAGCATGGCATCCAGCTCGGTTTCTACTATTCCCAAGCGAAGGATTGGATCAACGACGGCGCCAGCACGCCCAATCCGAATCCCAGCCGCACGATGGATGAATACATCGACGAGATCGCCGTCCCGCAAATGCGCGAGCTTTTGACCAACTACGGCGAGGCCCCCGTCATCATCTGGTGGGACTTCCCGACCGCGATGAACGAGGAACGCGCCGCGAAACTCATCGAATTGCTCAAACTCAAGCCGGGTATCATCCACAACAATCGCCTGCTGAAGATCGCGCCCTACGGCAAGGTGGACATGGAAAAGATCAAGTCCGGCAAGCGCGACCCCTACTCGGGAGACACCGAGACCCCCGAGCAACACATCCCTGACACCGGACTCGGCGACCGCGACTGGGAAGCGTGCATGACGATCAATGAAACCTGGGGCTTCAAGAGCAACGACCACAACTGGAAATCCTCAAAAACCCTCATCCAGCATCTTATCGACATCGCCAGCAAAGGCGGCAACTACCTCCTCAATGTCGGCCCCACCGCCGAGGGCCTCATCCCCGAGCCCAGCGTCGAGCGTTTGGAAGACATCGGCCAGTGGATGGAGGTGAACAGCGAATCGATTTACGGCACCCAAGCCAGCCCGTTTCCGAAACTTCCTTGGGGCCTCTGCACCCAAAAGAAAACCGCAGGCGGCACCACGCTCTACCTCCATGTTTTTGAGTGGCCAAAAGACGGCAAACTCCTCGTCCCGGGTCTCGAAAATGAAGTCAAATCCGCCACGCTCTTGGCCAACGGCGAGTCTTTGAAATTCGAAAAAACTCCCGAAGGCGTTCAGTTGAATGTTCCCGAGAAAGCCCTCGACCCGAATGCCACCGTCATCCAACTCGAAATCGCCGGTGAGCCCAAGGTCACGGCCCCGCCGACTGCGACAGATGAGCAGAAAAAGGAGTAGTCGCTATGAAATACCTCTCAATATTTCTTGCGGCCGCAGCCTCCACTTTGAGCCTGCAAGCCCAAGAGCCCGACAAAACCGCGCCTCGCGCGGAAGTCTGGGACATTCTCCAGCAGCAGGAGGGCGGCCCGCCCGCTGTTTCGCCTCTGCCGACGGATGTGCAGCTCAAATATCACCACCTTGAGAAGCAATTGTTCATTCACTTTACGGTCAATACCTTCACCGGAAACGAATGGGGATCGGGCAAGGAAGATCCGAATATTTTTGCTCCAACGGCCAAGGATTTTTGCAAGCAGTGGGTTCAGATCGCCAAGGAGAATGGCTTCCAGGCGATCTCGCTGACGACCAAGCACCATGATGGCTTTTGCCTCTGGCCGAGCCGTTATACCGACCATTCGGTGAAGTCGTCGAAATGGCGCGACGGCATGGGCGACATCGTGCGCGAGTTCGCGGATGCCTGCAACAAGGAGGGCATCGCGATCAACTACTACCTCTCGCCGTGGGACCGCCACGACAAGCGCTATGGCACGGTGGCTTACAACGACTATTTCACCAATCAACTGGTCGAGTTGATGACCGAGTATGGACCGGTGACTGGATTCTGGTTCGACGGCGCGTTCGAGGGATCGCGCGATACCAACAACCTCTCCCCCTTTGATTGGCCGGGATTCTACAAGGTGATTCGTCGCTATGCCCCGGGGGCCTATATCCAAATGATGGGGCCGGACATCGGCTGGGTGGGCAATGAAGCCGGCGTGAGCCCGGAGGAAAATTGGAATTTCGAGTCGGCTCCCTACGCGGCGAAGTCGAACGCGCGCCGAGGGAAACCGCCGGTGGCCTATATCGGGCACACCTACGATGAAAAGGCGGCTGCCGAGGTGGTGGCCGGCGGGCAACCGAACTACAAGGCCGTCGAGGTGCTGCGCTACATGCCACGCGAGGCGAATACCTCGATCCTGCGCGGTTGGTTCTGGAAGCGCGGGGATGGCGAGGAACCCAAATCGCCGCAGCAATTACGCGACATCTATTTCACCTCGATCGGCCGCGGCAGCACCATGATGCTGAATCTGGCACCGGACCAAACCGGTCTGATCCCGGAAAAACAGGTGGCCGCTTTGAAGCAGTTGACCGAGGAAATCCAGACGATCTTCGCCGTGAATCTGGCCGAGGATGCCAAGATCGAAGCCGACAAAACCTGGGGCGGCGGCGATCCGCGCTTCAGCGCCGAAAAGGCCTTGGATGGCCAGCAGACGACCTATTGGGCAGGCAAGGACCAGGATGTGACCGGCACCCTCACGCTGGACTTGGGCCAAAAGAAAAGTGTGAATGTCTTCGAGCTACGCGAGCCGATCCACATGGGCCAGCGTGTCGGGGCGTATCGCATGGAGTATCTCGATGAAGCGGGCAAGTGGTCGACGCTGCATGCCGGCAAAACGATCGGTTATCGCCGTCAGATTCGCTTCCCCGCTGTGACAGCGCAGAAGTTCCGCCTGGTGATCGAAGACGGGCGCACGACCCCGCTGATTTCAGCGATCGG
>JBMTBF010000104.1:0-5314 GCA_049429585.1 Terrimicrobiaceae bacterium
TCGGGACCGAGAGTGTGGCGGAACTTCTCGCCGAACTCCGGGGCGAGGACGCAAGAAGCGGTCAGCGGATCGGACGACTCGATCACGGCGTGCTTGATGACGCCATTCCTGTCGCGGAGGAACTCGGGCTTCAATTGCGCCATCGTGGCCGAGGCGGTTTTCAGGGCCTCGGCGCGGATTTGCTCGTAGGTCATGTGGACCGATTTCTTCTGCTCACGCGTGAGCGGTGCGATTTCGCCATTCACCACGCGGGCAATCGCAAGGGTCGTTCTTTGGGAGCCTTCGATGGGACGCCGCATTTTGTGGTCCATGAACGATGGCTCGATTGCGAGAACCCATTGGTCGGCCCATGAGGAGGTGGCCCCGAGAAGCAAAACCACCGAGACGCACAAGGCGCTTGGGGTTTTTGCAAAGGCTCTGATAAGGATGGCAGGCATCATATGATCGCGTTTCTTGAAGGAATCCTCGCCGAGTCGCTGCCGACCCAGATCGTGGTCAATGTCCACGGCGTCGGGTATCAAGTGCTCATCCCGATATCAAGTTTCGAGCGCCTGCCGCAGGTCGGATCGTCGGTCAAAATACTCACCCACCTCGCCGTGCGCGAGGATGCGCATGTGCTCTATGGATTTTTCACGGCGGGCGAGCGCGACCTGTTCCGGCTTCTTCTCAACCATGTCACCGGCGTCGGCCCGAAAATCGCTCTTGCCGTTTTGAGCGGGCTGTCGGTCGAAATGTTCAAGTCCGCCGTGGTCGCGGGCGACACCGGGACGATTTCCAAGATCAGCGGCGTGGGAAAAAAAACCGCCGAGCGGATCGTGCTGGAGTTGAAAGACAAGGTGGGCGTGGCTGCCGAGTGGGAGGCTTCAAGCGCCAAAAATGCTCCGAGCGAGGATGACATCCGGCTCCACGATGCCGTGCTGGCCTTGATTTCGCTCGGCTACAAACAGGTCGATGCCCACAAGGCGATCCGCGCGGTGCTCAAGACCGGTGATGGAACTCCCACCGCCGAGGAACTCGTCCGCCAGGCGCTCAAGGTGCTTTCATGAGTTCGCTGCAAACGGCGCGCGCCGTCCATGCCGCCCTCCCGTCGGGAGGTCTTTTCCATGAAAAGGAGTGGCGGATCGCTCCGGCGCCGTTTGCGCTCCCGGATGGCATGGCCGACGAACTGGAAAAACTCGGCTATCGTCTCACACTCTTCGTCCGCGCCTGCGATCAACTTTATCGGCAGAGTGTGAAAGGTCGCCAACCCGCCTGGGTGGCGGAACTCCTCGACGCCGGAAAGCCCGCTGATTTGGTCGCCTTCCAGCGTGAACATGGCATAGCCGGAGATATTCCGAAGGTCATCCGGCCGGACCTGGTTTTGACCGGAGACGGATTCACGATCGCCGAAATCGATAGCGTGCCGGGGGGCATCGGCCTCACCGATTGGCTTAATAAAACCTACGCGGAGCAGGGTTGTGAGGTTTTGGGCGGGGCGGATGGTATGATCAAGGGATTCGCCGGGATTTTTCCTGGCGGCGACATCGTGATTTCAGAGGAGGCGGCGACCTACCGACCCGAAATGAACTGGCTCGTTCAGAGGCTGAATTCGGCTTTTCCGGATATGGGAACATGGCGCGCCACCGATGCCCGGAAGCGTCCCGACTGGCCTGCCAGGGTTTACCGATTTTTCGAACTCTTCGATCTGGAGAACGTCCCCGCTGCCCGGAGTTTGATGGACGGAGTTTGCGCGAAGTCGCTCCAAGTCACCCCCCCCTTCAAACCCGCGCTGGAGGAAAAACTCTGGTTTGCTTTGTTCTGGCTCAAGCCGCTCGAGGATTTCTGGCGGCGTGAACTCGGCGAGCGCGCATTTCTGGCCCTGCAAAAATCGATCCCCTACACTTGGCTCGTCGATCCAACTCCCCTGCCCCGCCATGCGGTTCTGCCCAGACTCGAAGCGCATTCGTGGGCCGAGGTCGCCGGCTTCAGCCAGAAGCGCCGGGACTTTGTTTTGAAGATCAGCGGATTCTCCGACCGCGCCTGGGGTTCGCGCGGTGTCAAAATCGGCTCCGACATGCCGCAGGGTGAATGGAAGGCCGCGCTTGAAATGGCTCTCGACGAATTTTCAAGCCACCCGCACATCCTCCAGGTCTTCCACCACGGCAGGCTCTTCGAAACCGGGTATTGGATTCCCGGAATGAATCGCTTGCAACCGATGCGCGGGAGGGTGCGTCTCTGCCCGTATTTTTTTGTCGGCGAAAAAAACACCACGCTCGGCGGTGCGCTGGCCACGATTTGCCCGGACGACAAAAAACTCCTGCATGGCATGCGTGATGCGATTCTCGCGCCCTGCGCCGCTTAAAGAAGATGCCTACGCTGGCAAGAGCGCTTCACCCCGCACGAGGTCATCGTGAGTTTGCCGCGAGCGGGCCAGGTGGATTTCGGTGCCATCGACCAAAACCTCGGGCAGGAGCGGACGGGAATTGTAGTTCGAGGACATGACGAAGCCATACGCCCCGGAGCTGAGGATCGCGAGGCGATCACCAGGATGCAGCGGCGGGAGTTCGCGGTCCTGCGCAAAGAAATCGCCACTTTCGCAAACGGGACCCACGACATCCATCGGCTTGATCGAAGCGGCGGATTCCGTGAGCGGAACGATCTCGTGCCAGCCTTCATATAGCGCGGGACGAATGAGGTCGTTCATCGCGGCGTCCACAATCGTGAATGTCTTGGCGGGTGTTTCTTTCACATACTGGACGGTCGAGAGGAGCGCGCCGGCATTTCCGACAAGGAAGCGGCCGGGCTCGAAAAGAATGCGCAGACCGAGGGGCTTAAGGATCGGAATGATCGCCGCGGCGTAATCCTCCGGCGTAATACGCGTGCCGGGCTTCTGGGCGAGCCACCAATCGGGCGAACCGCTTTTCAACGCCTCGTCATAAACAATCCCGATGCCACCACCGAAGTCGAAAAACTCGAGCCCGTGCTCGGCATGGATTTGCTTCACGAGATCGGCGAGCTTTTGGGCGGCCTCGGCGAAGGGGGCTGCTTCGAGGATTTGGGAACCAATGTGGGTCTGAATGCCACGGATTTTCAGATGGGGCAGCGACGCGGCGACTTTGTAGACCTCTGGCGCGCGGTCGAGACCGATGCCGAACTTGTTTTTGCTTTTGCCGGTGGAGATGAACTTGTGCGTCTTGGCATCGACATTCGGATTCACACGGATGGCGATCGGGGCCTTCAGGCCGAGCGAACCGGCGACTTCGTTGATGCGCTCGAGTTCGCCCTCGCTCTCGACATTGAAGGAATAAACGCCCTCGCGGAGCGCGTAGGCGATTTCCTCGCGGGTCTTGCCGACACCGGCAAAAGTGCAGCGATCGGCGCGGGCACCGGCTTTGAGCACGCGGAACAACTCGCCGCCCGAGACGATGTCGAATCCAGAGCCGAGGCGAGCGAGGATTTGGAGGACGGCGAGGTTCGAATTGGCCTTCACCGCGAAACAGACGAGGTGATCGAGCGGAGCGAGCGCAGAGTCGAGGCGGCGGTAGTTTTCCCGAATGGTATTCGCCGAATAAACATAGGCAGGCGTCCCAAAGCGGTCCGCGATTTCATCAAGCTTTACACCCTCGCAATGCAGCGAGCCATCGACATAGGAAAACGAATGCACCGCGGGAAAATGGGGAGCTTTTCCCGACCTGTCAATCGGTCGCTCGCACCTACTGCCCGCGACGCACCCGCGAGCCGGGGAAGTTCACGATGAAGCGCCAGACGATCTTCTCCCGGTTCTCGATCTCCCAGGTCTCGGGATTGATTTTGAACGGCTCATCATAGCGCCGGATGTCGATCACCACATCGTAGCCGCGGTCACCGAAAACATCGATGATCATGGCCAGAGCGAGTGGGTCAGCCAAAATGGGGCTTTCAGAGTTGATGTGCGCGCGGCCGGACATCGTATGGCGGCGGATGATCGGCATGAATTTCTCATGGATCAACTGGACCGCCTGCTCGAAAAGCTCGGGATGCTCGGCATTGTAGGAATCAAGGCGATTAACCAGTTCCTGACGGGCGTGAATGCTCAGGTCGCGCGCGATGGGAATCCGGGCGATGCGGTCATAGGTCGCATGATCCAGCTCGAGAGAGCTCTGATAGCGCAACTCATCCTGAATACGGCGCTGAACCTCGTCCACCGAACCGTGGGCGTTCACATAGTGGTAGAAGAAAACCTCGCGCAGGGTCTTGAGAGACTCGTAGGTGAGTTCCTTGAAAGTGCGGTATCGGTTCCGGGCGGAATCCTCGGAAAGGTCGGTCGCGCGGGTCTCGAGCATTTCGCCGACGCCGGAGGCCTCGACCGCTGCATTGTGCGCGCGGGCTCGCTGGCCACGGAGGATTTGGCGGCGCACCGACTCCGCCTCGTCCACGAAAAGCACGACGATGTGGAACATCGGCTTGCGGAACTGCGAAGCGAGCGGAGTTCCCGCGTAGCGGTTGCGGAGTTCGTTGAGTTTCTCGTGGAGCAATCGGAGGCAAAGCACCTGCACTTTCGTGCGCGGGTAGCCGTCCACCACCACGCCGGTTTGGTTTTCAGGATTGAGCAGGGCGCGCAGGAGCAAACCCGTCACCTCGCGGTCGCCGACCATCAGACCGGCATCGATCAATTTCCGCGCCGCCGGGCTTTTTAAAAGGTCGCTGACCACGATCGGCTTGGCCGTGTAGCTGCGGTAGGATTGGATGAACCGGGTTTGTGTGCCCTTGCCCGCGCCGGGAGCACCATTGAGCCAGACGACTTCGTTCGGAAAACGCAAGCCCTCGATGCCAACCTCTTGTTCGAGTTCGTTCCACGCAGCATTGAAAATGAGGTTCGCGTCCTTGACCTCCAGATCGATGGTGGATTTTTGAGGAGCGGCGGGCGCGGCAGGAGATTCCTGAGGTTCGGTGATGACGGAGTCTGGCATGGTTTAAATCGGGTTCCAGGAAGTGAGTTCCATGGTGCCGTCGAGTCGTCGCCACACGATAGCGCGAACACGATACGGTTGGTTGTTTTTGGTTAAATTCAGCTCGAGGCGGTAATTCAATCCGGCGACCACTTGGCGCCCGGCCGAGACGATGCCTTTCAGTACTAGCGGCTCGTTCAGTTTTTTCGAGATCTCCCCCACGGCAAAGGTCGCCACCGCATGGGTCTGCTGATCCGGTTTCACCTCCGAAAAACCGCCTGGCAACGGAGGTTTCGCCTGGGCGCAGGCAGGCGCGAGCAACGAGCACAGAAGGCAGATCCAGAAAACTCTACGCGCGGTATTCAAAGTGATTCGGTCGGTGGAGCGGGAACCTTGAACAGATTGCG
>JBMTBF010000105.1:0-5272 GCA_049429585.1 Terrimicrobiaceae bacterium
TCGGTGGCTTGTGGAATGCTGGTTGTCCTGCTTCCGCTGCTTCTTCGCAAATGGCTGGGCGATTCCGGCGCGCTCCTGGCGGCCGCTTTCCTCGCGACATCGCCCCTCTTGTGCCAATTCTCGCGGGTTTTCATCCATGAACCGGTCCTCTCGGTTTTCGCCGCAGGCGCGATCGCGGGGTTGGCGTGGTGGCTTGCGGGTGGCGGGCTTCCTGCGGCGCTATGCGGCGGCTTGGCACTGGGGTTGATGGCGGCCACGAAGGAGACTTTCGCCATTTTGGCCGTGTCATGGTTGCTGGGCCTCAGCGCCTGCAAGGGTGTGGTGCCGATCCGCAAAGTGGCTGTGGCCTCGATCCCGGCAGGCTTGGTCTTTCTGGCTGTTCTGATCATCGCCTACGGGAATCCGTGGGATTTTTTCAAAACCTACCTCGTGTATTCGACCGATCCCGGTCACCACAAACCATGGGACTACTACTGGCATTTGCTCGTGGTTCCAAAATACCATGCGCCGCAGTGGTGGACTGAGGCCGGTATCGGATTGCTGGCCGTGGCGGGAGCCTGGACCGGATGGCGCGCCAAGAACCCCTTTCTCCAATGGCTGGCGGTTTCCACCGCCGTGCAATTCGCGATCCTCTCCGCGATATCCTACAAGACGCCGTGGCTTGCAATGGTTCCATGGATTCAAGCGTGCCTTCTCGCCGGGGCCGGTGCGGGAGCCCTTTTGGCTGGGGTCGAGGTGGTCCGCTTGTCGGTAGCCGTTGCGGCGCTTTCCGTAATCCTTCTTTTCCAGGGCTGGCAAACGGGTGCCGCCGTGTTTCGATTTTCCAATGACTCCAGAAACCCGATGGCTTACTCCCCGACCTCGCGGGATATCGTCCTGCTTGGGGAACGGATGCGCGCCTTGCACCGAAAATCCCCCGCGTTTCGTGCCGGCCGGATTGCGGTGCTTGGCAAGGGCTACTGGCCTCTGCCTTGGTATTTGCGAGGCACCTCCCAGACGGGCTACTTCGACGCGCCGCCTGCGGATCTTGAAAACTACCCGGTGGTGATCGCTCTGCCGGAAACGGCCTTGGAGGCCTCCAAGCGGCTTTCGGGGACCTACGAGATGTTTTACAACGGGCTTCGTAGTGAGGTTCCCCTCGCTGTCTTTGTGCGCCGCGATGTCCGCGCCGAGGAGACCTCGATCCCATGAACCAAGCCCTGCCGGTTTTTTCGGATCCCTTGTTGGCGAGATATTCGCATGATGCGATGAAGACGACCTTCCGGATCTTTGTTTCAGGCGGGGATCGCCCGCTTGTCGACTCCGCGGTCTCGGAGGCATTTCAAAAACTCGAGGATCTCGAGGGCCTTCTCAGCCGCTATGTGCCGGGAAGCGACATCAGCCGCATCAATGTCATGAAGGCCGGCGAGACATTGTTTCTCAGCAACGATTGCGACCAGTGCCTGCGCCTCGCCATCGAGGCGTCCGTTGCCACCGGTGGACGCTTCGACCCCTGCATTGGAACTCTCATTGATGCCGTGAAATTATCGACCGGCGAGGGAGGTGAGGTGCGCGGAATCGTCTCGTTGGATCCCTGCCGCCCGATGGTTTCCTGTATCGAGGAGGGACGCATTTTCGATTTGGGGGCGATCGGCAAGGGGTATGCCTTGGAGTGCATGGCCTCGATTCTTTCGCAGCATGGGATTGAAAAGGCGCTGCTCACCTCCGGGGCGAGCACGATTCTCGCCCTCGGGCCGATCGATTGGCCGATTGACTTGACACATTCCGGTGGCTCGCGACGACTGATGCTGCGCCAGGCAGCGCTCGGGGCTTCGGGATCCTCGCAACAGGGGGCACACATTGTGAATCCGCACGATGGATTCCCGGCGCGGCATTTCCAGAGTCTCTGGGTGGTTCATCCAAGAGCACCGTTTGCCGATGCTTTTTCCACCGCCTGCTTCGTCATGTCCCCTGCAGAGATCGGCGATTTCACGAAGAGTTTGCCGCCGGGTTGCCAAGTCCTAAGCGACCCGGACTGGTGAAAGCCGAAGAGTTCCGCCGCTACGAACCCTTGCGGCCCGCCATCGAGGCGGCGCGCAGTTTCTTCGGGGTGATGCCGAACATGGCGCTGAACCGTTTGGTGAAATGACTCTGGTCGTAAAAGCCATTCTCCAGCGCAATCTCGCCCAAGGGCAACCGGGAGGAGATCACCTGGCTACGGGCGCGCCGGAGGCGGAGTTGATTGCAATAAGCGGATGGGGTCATTCCAAAAACTTTTTTGAACTCCCTCCCGAACCCGCTGACCGACATGCCGACCATCGCGGCGAGTTTGGGAATTTCGACCGGTTCATCCTTCAGGCGATCCAGATAATCAATCACTGGACCGAAGGACTGGATGGCCTCGAAGTGCTGGGAGACTGCGCCAATGTCACGCACGATCCCAATCAGTCCCAGAATCCTCCCTTGCCCATCTTTGACAGGAATTTTGGTGGTTAAAATAAAGCACCCCGGAGCGCCTCCAGACTTACCATACGGCATCGGCTCGCAATGGTTTTCTATAGCTTCTCCGGTGGAAAAGACCTTGCGGTCATCGTCCATGTAAATCGCGGCGCATTTGGGGTCGAAAAAATCCAGATCGTTGCGGCCCAGCAGATCCGCCTCTGTTTTTTGCCAGCACAGCTTGATGAAATTGCTGTTGGCTCTGACAAAACGGCCTTCCAGGTTTTTCACAAAAAATCCAATTTCCGGAACATGATTGAACGCCTCTGCAACAAGTGCTGTCAAAGACGCAAGCTCCATGGACATGGCGGAATTCACATTCAAAAATATACCAAATTTTTCCGAAACCTTACAAGATCGACTCTGGAATTGTGGTGTTCAATATGCGACATCTCAATCCTCACCTATCCTCCAATCTCGCAAATTCCATGAGTCAAGAATCCCAGTCCCAACAAACATTCGATCTCGGTGCAACCCTCGGTGTCCTCGTCCTCAGGCTCTGGCTGGCTATCAGGGCGATTCTCTCCGGATTGGAAAAATATGCCGGCACCTCCTCCTCCACCCAACCGGTCAGCATTGATGGCGCAGTGAACAGCTACGGACTCACCGAGGCCTCGAGCGCGAAGTTCTACGCGATGGCGAATTACCACGGCATTCCCAAGCCTCTCTACGAGAAATTCCTCGCCGAACCGCTCCTTCCCGAGTGGGGGCTCAAAATTTACGACCAGATTCTCGGCCCCGCCCTCATTGCGCTGGGCATTGCGCTCCTGGTCGGCTTTGCCACCCGCTTCACCCTCTTCGCCATGGGTCTGCTCTACACCAGCCTGACGGTCGGCCTCATTCTCATCAACGAGAACTCCGGGGTCGCCTGGCTCGCGATCCATATCGCGCTGATCGCCCTCATGCTCTTTCAAGCGAAACACAACAAACTCGAACTCACCGGAAAATGGAAACTCTGACTCCTTCCCAGGCGTCCGGCTTGACCCGGCGCGATTTCCTCATCAAGGGAACCCTCGCCGGAGCGGGTCTCGTGATCGGCGCTCCTTCCCTCCTCAAGGCCGTTGGCGGCCCGGAGGCTCCGTCGAACATGATCAATGTCGGCTTCATCGGCTGCGGCAAGCAGCACGAGGTGCTCTTCAATGCGATGGTCAATATTCCAGGCCTCCGCTACTCGGCTGTTTGTGACATCATGAAGGACCGTGTGGGAGGCGCCTACGGCCGCATCCGCTCCCGGTTCGGCTATGAACCCAAGCGCTACCTCGATGCCGCCGATATGCTCGAGAAGGAAAAAGACCTCGATGCCGTCATTGTAGCCACGCCGGATTTCTGGCACTCGCCGCATACCGTCATGTCCCTCCAAGCCGGCAAGAATGTGTATTGCGAGAAAATGATGGCGAACCACATCGAGGGTGCACGCGCCATGGTGAAAGCGATGGACGACTCGAAGAAGCTCTGCCAGATCGGCCACCAGCGCCGCAGCAATCCCCGCTACATTTACACTCTCAAGGAACTCATCCAGCGCCACAAAATCTGCGGCCGCATCGTCAATGCCAATGCCCACTGGAACCGCGCGGTCAGTTCCTCCCGCGATATCACGGCCCCGGCCCGCATTCTTCCAAACAAGGAGACCCTTGTGAAATACGGTTTCGGCCGCGAGGGGGAGAATCTTTCCGATGAGGAGCTCCAGCGCCGCTTCCTCAACTGGCGCCTCTACCGCGACCTCTCCGGCGGTCCGATCTCGGACCTCGGAGCCCACCAGATCGACATTTTCAATTGGTTCTTCGGCGCCCGGCCGAAGTCCGTTGTCGCTTCCGGTGGATGCGACTACTTCAAGGACCGCGAGCATTTCGACAATGTGATGTGTATTTTCGATTACGATACACCCGATGGCGGGGCCCGTGCCTTCTATCAGGTCCTCACCACGACCAGCGCGGGCGGCGGCTACGCCGAGTCGTTCATGGGCACCGAGGGCACAATCGAAATCTCCGAGCGCTCGGCCTACACCAAGATTTATCGTGAGCCCGGTTCCGCTCCAAGCTGGGAGCCGCTCGTCCAACAAGGTTGGCTCAAAAAAGCCACCGCCGCCGGTCCCGCCGATTCGTCCGATGCCATTGCCTCCTACGCCTCGGCCGCGCCAGAGGGATTCGATCTCCCCGGCGATCTCAACGAGCCCCCGCACCAGCCCCACCTGGCGAACTTCTTCGCGGCGATCCGCGGCGATGCCAAACTCAACTGCGACGCCCGCGAAGCCCTCGAATCGGAAGCTCCGATCTACTGGGTCAATCCCGCCGCGCAACGCAACGAAACCATTCACTTCACCGAAGAACACCTCCACACATGAAAACAAAAACACTAGCCCTCATCACCTCAGCCACCCTCGCGCTCTGCCTCACCGCCCGCGCCGCCGACACCATCCCTCTGACCACCACACTTCCTCCCGAAAAAATCGAGGGGACACCCTTGGAGGTTAAAGTTCCCAATCTGAAACCCGCTGCCACCAAGGCCCCTGAACTCCAGGTCCCGGCCGGCACCGAACTCCTCTCCAAAGGCAAACCCGTCACCAGCAGCGACGACTTTCCGATCATCGGCGAGGTTTCGTATGTGACCGACGGCGAGAAGGATGCCGGGGAAGGCTATTTCGTTGAGCTCTCCAATGGTCTCCAATGGGTGCAGATCGACCTCGAGCAGGAAGCCGATATCCAGGCGATCTGGCTCTGGCATTTCCATTCCCAGCGCCGTGCCTACCATGATGTCGTCGTTCAAATCTCGAATGATCCGGCCTTCGCCTCCGGCG
>JBMTBF010000106.1:0-5257 GCA_049429585.1 Terrimicrobiaceae bacterium
GGCGCGAGCTTCGCCGCGAGTTCGGCGGCGGTTTTTTTGACGGCCGCCTCGTCCGATCCGCTGACGAAATGGATGGGCGATGTGGGTTTTTTGGCGGGCACGGTGGTTGGAATTCGGGGCGAACCATGCCTCGCCCGGCTAGCGATTGCAAAATTTCTTCGTGGCGCGGGCGCGGGATTTTGTAGTCTGGCCCGCTCATGTCACAACGCAACCACACCAAGCTTTTCATTCCCGGCCCGATCGAGGTCTCCGAAAAAACCTACCGTGCGATGTGCCGTCCGATGATCGGCCACCGCAGCGGCGATTTCAAAAAACTCTACGGCGGCATCCAGCCCCGCCTGCAAACCCTCTTCGGAACCAAGCGCCCGGTCTTTCTCTCCACCTCCTCCGCCTGGGGTGTGATGGAGGGCGCGATCCGCAATCTTGTTTCAAAAAAAGTCCTGAACTGCATGTGCGGTGCGTTTTCCGACAAGTGGCTTGATGTCTCGAAGCGCTGCGGCAAGCAGGCCGAGGCCTTGCAGGTCGAGTGGGGCAACCCGATCACACCGGAGCTCGTTCGGGAAAAGCTCGCCCAGGGTGGGTTTGACGCCATCACGCTCATTCACAACGAAACCTCCTGCGGCGTGCTCAACCCGCTCAAGGAAATCGCCGCCGTCGTGCGCGAATTCCCCGAGGTGATGCTCATCGTGGACACCGTCTCGTCCTTTTCCACCATGCCGATCTCGATGGATGAACTCGGCATCGATGTCCTCCTCACCGGCAGCCAGAAGGCCCTCGCGCTGCCTCCGGGCCTCGCGCTTTTTGCCGTCTCCGAGCGTGCCATGGAACGCGCCAAGTCGATGGGCGACCGCGGCTACTACTTTGACTTTGTGGAATTCGCCAAAAACCAAGAGCAGGACATGACGCCCAGCACGCCGTGCATCTCGCTCATCTACGCGCTGGAGTCGAAGCTCGACGACATCTTTACCGAGGGCGTCGAAGCCCGCCATGCCCGGCACGCCGCGCTGAATGCCATGGTCCACGACTGGGTGAAAGCTCGCGGCTTCGAGTTTTTCGCTCCCGAGGGCTACCGCTCCGTCTCGCTCACCTGTGTCGCCAACAACCGCGAGATCGACATCGCCGAGTGGGTGAAGCGCCTCCGCGACAAACACCGCATCGCCATCGATGGCGGCTACGGCAAGCTCAAGGGCAAAACCTTCCGCCTCTCGAACATGGGAGACGAAACGAAGGAGACGATCACCGAACTCCTCGCTGCCCTCGACGACACGCTCGGCTAGTTTTCGCTTCGGAATTATCTGATGGCGGCGAGCAGAAAGGTCGTTACCGCGTAGCAGGCCAGTAGAAATGGGCCGCGCCACCTCGCGATCCAGCCCTCTCGATTCGGCAGGATCGCGATCGTCGTGGCAAGTCCGGCGCCGAGCGAAACAGCAACCACCATCCTGTCGATTTCTATCGGCGAGATCGAGGCGGCCACGCCCGCGATCAGGAAACCGTTGATAATATTGCTGCCGAGGATGGTTCCCAGGCCAAGGGCGGCGTGTTTTCGGGATTTTGCAATCAGCAGGGTTGCCAGTTCGGGAGTCGAAGTTCCGAAGGCAACCAGCGTCGCTCCCACGGAAAACTCGGATATCCCGAAGGTCCCAGCAATGCCGGTGGCCGCTGTGACAATCAACTGCCCTGCGCCGCCGAGCAGGGCGAATCCGGCAAGAGTAGCGGGAATTCCACCTCCTTTGTTTAAGGATTCTGTCATGGCGGGCTGGCGCTCACGAATGGAAAATCGGACCGCTACAGCCATCCACAAGGCGAATGCCCCCAAAAGGCAAAATCCGTCGAACCGCGACATTTCCCCGTCCCATGCCATAAAAAAAAGAACCGCTGGAACGAGGAGCGCGACAGGATAATCGAGCCGCAGGGTTTCCCATGGAGCATGCACCGGGGAGAAGCAAAGGCCGATGGCTAGAACCAGCGAGATATTCACCACATTACTGCCGAGGACATCGCCGAGGGAGATTTCCGGGCGGCCCTCCAGTGCGGACACCAGAGCCACGGAAAGCTCGGGAAAGGAGGTCGCGAGCGCTCCGAGCGTGGCGCCAAGAAACGCAGTGGAAATACCGGCTCGAGCCGATATCCGGGCGGCACCCCTCACAAAGAGGTCGCCACCGAGGATTGCGCCTCCAATTCCCGTCGCAAGCAACAACCAGGCAAACATGAGTTCCATTTTGTCTCTCCACAGCCTTGATGGAATCGGGTGATTCCCCCATGGGCGGCTCGGGCGGAATGGCCTTCGATCACCTCAATGCAAGCCATCGCCGCCAGTGTCCACGCCATGCCTTGTGGTGAGGTTCTCGAGTCCTTCCAAAGCGAGGCTGTGAGAGGTCTTAACCCCTCGGAAGTCGAGGCGCGGCTTCTCAAGTATGGCGCGAACATCCTACCGGGTGAAAAGCCGAGGCCCTTGTGGGCGATTTTTCTCCGGCAGTTTCAAAGTCCCTTGATTTATCTACTGCTTGTGGCGGCTGGAATCGCTCTGTGGATGGGGCGCGCCGAGGATGCGGGGGTCATTTTCGCCGTGGTGTTGCTGAACTCTCTGGTGGGGTCTGTGCAGGAGGGTCGCGCGCGGCGCTCTATGGAATCCTTGCGCCGTCTTTCCCAAAACCTCGCTACGGTGCGTCGAGCCGGCGATAGGATTTCCGTGCCCGCAGCGGGTCTGGTTCCCGGCGATATCGTCGAGTTGGCGGCGGGCGATGCCGTGTCGGCTGATTGCCGCCTGCTTGAGGTGCGGGCTTTGGAGGTCGGTGAGGCGGTTTTGACCGGGGAATCGATGCCGGTCAGAAAAACAACGGAGGTAATCGATGCCGACACGCCGAAGCTGGAGCAGTCGAATATGGTTTTTTCAGGTTCGGAGGTGACGGCCGGTCGGGCCGTGGCGGTGGTCGTCTCCACCGGACTGGAAACCCAAGTCGGGCGGATTGCGACACTCACGCGCGAGGCGAAGGAAGTGCCCACACCACTGGAGTCGAGAATCCATCAATTCGGCCGCTGGCTCGCTGCCGCCGCCGTGGCACTTTTTTTTGTTCTTCTGGGGCTTGGATTGGCCCGTGGTATGGCTTGGCACGACATCTTGATGGTCGCCATCAGCCAGATGGTTTCGATGGTTCCCGAGGGATTGCCGGTGGCCATGACCGTCGCTCTGGCCGTGGGAATGCAGCGAATGGCCCGAAGCGGGGCGATTGTTCGTCGGCTTTCCGCCGTGGAAACCTTGGGATCGACCGGCGTGATCTGCACCGACAAAACCGGAACGCTCACCGGCAACGAAATGACCGCCACGAGAATCTGGCTGCCGGGGGCTGGGGGACTCGAGGTCGAGGGCAATGGATACGCGCCGAAAGGATCTATCAGGCGTAGTGGGCGAGAAATCGATCCCGAGTCGGAAATGGCGCTAAGACGATTGCTCGAAGCCGGTGCTTTGTGCAATGACGCCCGGCTCGTTTCCCCAGAGGAGACCGGTGGGCATTGGAGGGCAGTAGGGGATCCCACCGAAGCAGCGCTGCTGACGCTGGCCTGGAAGGGGTGTGTGGATGTGGGGGAGTTGCAGACGCGGTGGCCACGGCATGCGGAGATTCCCTTCGATCCACAGGCCCGCTTGATGGCAACAGGTCATATCAAAAAATCCGGCGAGCGGCGTTTGGTGCTGAAGGGCGCCCCCGAGGCGGTGATCCAACGCTGCGGCGCTGTCTTCGCCAATGGAGAAGTTCGCTCCATCGGGGCGGCTGGGAAAAAAGAAATCGAAGAGGCTGTGCAGGATCTCGCTACAAGGGCGTTGAGGGTTCTGGCTTTTGCCGAATCGGACAAAGCCCTGTGCGGTGACGAGGGATTTTCGGAGCTCGGGGAGGATTTGGTTTTTCTAGGGCTGGTTGGCCAGATGGACCCACCCCGCCCGGAGACGGCGGAGGCGATCCGCGAATGCCGCCTGGCTGGTATCAAGCCCGTGATGGTAACCGGCGACCACAAGGCGACCGGGCTCGAAATCGCGCGCCTCATCGGCTTGGCGCAGGAGGGAGACCTGGCACTGGACGGTCGTGAGTTGGCGGCGATGAACGAGAGTGAACTGCAGGGGCTGATCGAGCGGGTTGCCGTTTTTGCCCGGGTCCAACCAGAGCAAAAGCTCCGGATCGTCGAGGCCTTTCGCTCGCGTGGAATGGTCGTGGCCATGACCGGCGATGGAGTGAATGACGCTCCGGCCTTGGCGGCCGCCGATGTGGGTGTGGCGATGGGGCTTAAGGGAACCGATGTCGCCAAGAACGCCTCGGAGATCGTGCTGACGGATGACAACTTCGCCACGATTGTGAAAGCCGTGGAGGAGGGGCGGTTGGTTTATGCGAACATCCAGAAGCTTCTTTTGTTTCTTTTTGCCACTTCGCTGGACGAGGTGCTGATCCTGGCCGGGGCATTGATCGGCGGGTATCCCTTGCCGCTTGAGGCTGTTCAAATCCTCTGGATCAATGTCGTCACCGAAGGCGTTCTCGGGATCAATCTCGTGCTGGAATCCTCCGAGGGCGGTGCGATGCGGCGCCGGCCCATTGCCTTTGGAGCCCCTCTTTTAACGGCTCAAATGACAAGGCGAATGGTGTTGATGGTCTCGGCATCGGTCGTCATCACGCTTGGCTATTTCCTTCTGGCCATCGAAAGCGGGATGCCGCTGGATGTCGCGCGGACCTCGACCTTCACCCTGCTGGCGCTGTGCCAGTGGTTCAATGTGATCAACTGCGAGAGTTCGATCCAGTCGGCATTGCGTCTGCGGATTCTTAAAAACAAATGGCTCTTGGGCGGCCTTCTCCTTGGTGGCGCATTGCAAGCGCTCGTTGTTTATGCCCCGCCGATGAACCGATTTTTCTACACGGTTCCGATTCCGCCGGCAGAACTCTGCGGACTTGTCGCTTTAGCCAGCCTGGTTTTATGGGCGGAGGAAGTTCGGAAATGGCTATTTCGTCGTGCTGCTTCGAAGCGGGAGGCTGATCACAGCCCCTTGTGCGAGCCGTCGCAGTAGGGGGCGTTTTTCGTTTGCTTGCACTGGCAGAGCCAGGCGTCGCCAGATTTTTCGGCGGTGAATTTCTGCGGAGCGAAGCTGCTGCCTTTGTGCGAACCGTCGCAGAAGGGCTGGTTCGCGGAGAGTCCGCAGGTGCAATACCAGTAGTCCTTGCCTTCCTCGAGGGAGACTTTGACGGGGGCTTTGGCGGCGATGTGCGGTGTGTTTTCCATG
>JBMTBF010000107.1:0-5249 GCA_049429585.1 Terrimicrobiaceae bacterium
ACGATCACCACGCTTTTCAACTGGGGCTCGTCCTATTTGATGAACGATGTCGTCCGCCGCTTCATCAACAAGGATGCCTCCGAGGGCACCTATGTCTTGATGGGCCGAATCTGCACCGCCGTCATCGCGGCGGCCGGGGCCTACATCTCGCTGAAGGCCGATTCGATTCTGCAACTCCTCTCGCTCTCGTATGTGCTCGGCGCCGGCGGCATCATCCTCGCGTTTTCGCAATGGTTCTGGTGGCGCCTCAACCGCTACGGTGCGATGGCTGGCTTCCTCGTCGGCTGGTTCGTCCTTTTTGGAATGCTGGTCTTCAAAATCTTCGACGCCCCGATGGGGTGGCTTCTCAACCTGCCGGATACCGTCTCCTACTCCAGCACCCTGATCACCACCGAGGCAGGCAAGACGCTTATCGACACCTCGACCTACGACGGCGTGGTCTTCTCCACTGCCGCCTCGCTCACTGGCGCTCGGATGCTTTTCGCACTGGTCACCGTCACCGCCTCGGTCTTCATCGTCACCCTGCTCACGCCTCCGGAGCCAATGGAGGGCCTGAAAAAATTCCTCCTGATGGCGCGACCGTTCCCGATGGGTTGGAAGCCCGTCATCCGCGAACTCGGCGAACCCTATGACCCTGTGGAAAGCTTCGGCCGCACGATGCTCTCGTGGTTCATTGGCATGGTGATGGTTCTCGCCCTGATCTACGGCATCGGCGAGTTGATCATCGGCCAAACCTGGCTCGGCATCGCCTGCCTCGTCGTTTCCCTGCTCTCGCTTATCTGGACGCTCGTGCGCTTCAAGCAGGACTACGAACACGAGCTCAAAGCCTACGGCAAGCATCCCTGACCAAACCATGCATCTCCGGATGTTCCACAAAAACCTGCTCGCCGCGGCAACGGGCATTTTTCTGTCCTCCTGCTCCACTCCGCCGCCGGAAATGCCTGTGGGAGCGGAGCAACCCGCTCAAATCGGCGCGCCGAAAAACAAACCTGCCTCCTACCAATGGACAAATGATCACATGATGGTAGGCGTCCGCTGGCAACCCTTCGGCATTGATCCGTCGGACGAGTATGACGCGGCCCGGCCCGTTATCGCAAAGGACAGCAGCTACGCGCAGTTCTGGGTGAGCTGGGCACAGGCGGAGCCCGAGCCCGAAAACAAAGATTATAAAAACCACATGTCCCCCTACCTCAGTGCGATCGACAAGGCGGTCGATTCCTGTGTCGCCCGGGGCATCAAGACCGAACTCGTCTTCTGGCATTGCCCGGCCTGGGCGTCGGTGAGCGGCTTGGCAGGTGCGAAGAAACCCAAGCCCGGCGAATTCGCATCCTTCGCCACCCGCATCGCGAGGCACTTCAAGGGCCGCGTGGAGTCCTATCAACTCCACCACGAGGCGAACCTCAAGAGCATGCTCGAGGACGGCGATGTGAATTACCTCATCTCCGAAATGCTCATCCCCGGCGCGAAGGCCATCCGCTCCGTATACAATCAATCTCCCGCTAGGCCCGTGCTGATCTCGCCCGGCGGAACCTCCCCGTGCGAAGGCTGCCCGGTTCTTGACGGGTTGAACGGCAAAGGCGCCGTGGCGCTCGTCGATTATTACGAGCGCCTCGCCTCCAACAAGGAGCTCATGGCCCGCGTGGACGCCCTGAACCTCAATGTCTCCGACCATTTGAACGGCTACGGATTGATGGACGGCTTGTTGATCTGCGGGGTTTGGGACCACTACGACCTCGTGCGCGACAAACTCGCCAAGCACGGCCATGCCGACAAAGGCGTGATGGCCTCCGAGTCTTGGATCGTTTGGGATAGTTCCGGCAACGCCGCCGATGTGAATGGGGATGGCAAAACGAACGAACTCGATGCCTACGACAAAACCGTCACCATTTTTGGAAAATGCCTCGAGCGCGGTTTGAACACGATGAACCTGCCTTGGTCGGACAACTCCAGCGGTTGGTCGATGGGCCTCACCAAACGCCGAGACCCCGGCGGACTCGTGAAGTCCCAGAACCGCCGCAAGGTCCTCCCCTCCGCCGATGGGGATGCCGACATCCTCGCCACCAAAATCGACATCGTGGAAAAAAAGGGCGCCCTTCGTCTCGCCAAAGCCCCCTCCCCCTTCAAGGCCCGCGACTACGCGAATCCCTCCGATCCCAACCATCTCCACTACTACATCTGGAGGTGGTATGCGCAGATCTCAGGCGGCACCGATGAAGTCATCCGCCACGCCATCGCCGGCGAAACCGGCAACGATATCAAGGTCGAGGGCACCGGTTGGACCGGCAAGGAACACTACAAAATCTCGTCGTGGAACCGCACGAAGCGAAAATTCACCGTGCTCATCTACTCCGACGGAGCCAACGGCAAGGCATGGGCCCATGTCGCCATCCCCTCCACGATCCAAACCGGAAAACTCTACAACAATGCCCATTCCCGCGTGGACTTCCGAGGCGAGGGTTTCCCTGACGGAACCCGCTACCGCGCCCGCATCACGACGATGGACATCAGCCCCACCAACGGAGCCGAAACCAACAAGCGTCACATGAAGTCCAAAATCGAAACTGTGGAAAACGGCCTCCTCGAAACAGCCGTCGTCCACATGGGCAAATTCACCAAGATCGAGTTCGAAGGGGTCGATTGAGCAGAGTGAGGACCACCACACGGAAAAATCTCCGCGCGGGCATTGCGGAGGGACTTCTCACCACACCCTTCACCGTCGTGGTCATGCCAGGGGCCTTCGTGCTCTCCGCGCTGCTCACCCAGTGGTTCGGCTTGGAAAAATCGGCCTACGGATTTCTCGCTTCCCTGCCCTTTTTGGCCTGTGCCGCCCAAACGCTCGCTCTGCCCCTCCTTGCCGGCCGAGCGGCACCTAAGCGCCTCACCCTCACGATGGCCTGGGTCAACCTCGCTTTCTGGGCCGCATTGGTTGCCTCATTGCCATTCCTTTCGCGGGACAACGACGCGCAAGTGATCTTCGTTTTCACCATTCTCCTCGCGCTCATGAGCATCAGCGGGGCCTTCAGCTCGGTGGGCTGGATCGCTTGGCTCCGCGAATGGATTCCCAGTCGGCTGCGGGGCGGTTATCTCGGCGTGCGAAATTCCTCCATCGCCGCTGGCACGCTGGTTTTTCTGGGAATAGTGATGCTGGTTTTCAAAAGCCTGCCGAACTCCATCTGGCCGTTCGTTTGGGTCCTCGGCTTCGCCACCGCCAGCCGGTTCTTCGGCTTGCTCACCCTCCAGACGATTCATGCGCCGCGCCCCTCGGCTGTCATCGAGTCTCCAGGCCTTGCCGTTGCCCTGCGCGAATGCCTTCGAGCGCCGGGCTTCACGCTTTTCATTCTCTTTTCGGCATGGACGAATTTTTGGATGGGATTCAGCACTCCCTTCGCCCCGGTGTTTTGTTTCGAGGAATTAGGGCTGGGGCCGGATGACATGGCGCTTTTAACCGCGCTGACAACTATCAGCTCCGTAGCGGGATGGATCTTCTGGGGGCGAGTCGCCGACCGCGCCGGCAACATCCCCGTGCTCGTTTTTGGATTGTTTGTTTCAGAAATCTCCAATGTGCTCTGGGCCTTTCTGCATCCTGGAAATTCCTGGCTTCTTTACCTGATTTTTCTCTGGGTCGGCTTCTTCTCCGTCGCCTTCTTCCTGAGCGCCTTCAATCTCCTGCTCAACATCGTGCCGAAAAAAAGCAGCACCGCTGCAATCAGCATTCATTTCGGCATCACCTCGGCCGCAATGGGAATCGCCCCAATCCTCGCCGGCGAACTTCTCGAGGAATTCCTCGTCGAACAAGGGCGCGGGATCGCTGTTTACCACTTGGGTTTTTTCATCAAAAGCGCAGCCACCCTGCTGGGCCTCCTGCTCTTTTTAAGCATTCGCGAACCCGGCCGCACCCACCGCAACTCACTCCCCGCCGCCCTCCGCTCACTCCTGCGAATCATGGCCACTCAAGCCATGGAGCTTTTGAAAAAACGACCCCGCTCCCGCTGAATCCGCTCCCGCTTTGGTCGGACGGCGACGGCAAGCCTAGAGGATCCCGGCCTGCCAAAACATCTCGGATCAAAAACCCGCCGAAGACGATACCCGCAGCGGCTTTGAGCCAGAGGTTCGTGAGCTTGTGGAGCGGGCCCCAGTTTTCGCAGGAGAGGATCAACGCGAAAACCGCCAGCGCGAGAAACCGCCGGGAAAATTTGCCATCGACTGCGGCGGACGCCACCAACAGCCCGGCAAACGGCGCAAGCATGACATAGGAGTTGGTTTCCGTCCTAGGATTGAAGATCACTAGATACCAAGACGCCAGCAGCATGCAGACAAACGCCCCGCGCGCGGCATCGTAGCGGCGCAGCGCGAGCCAAGCCACCCCAAGCGTTCCAACCGCCGCCAGCGCACGAAGAGCAGTCACCACCGGATCGGGCAAAGGCATTCCAAAAAACAGCAACATCCCCTGCACATCGCAAAACAACGGCTGATTCGGCTTCCCCGCGATTTGCATGGTTTTCACGAACAACTCGTATTGGCCGACCACAAAATCGCTTTTCCAGTGCAGAAAACTCGCCGCACCCAGTAACACCCCACCAGCCGCCAACCTCCAAACCATCGGCCGAATGTAACATCCCCCCGCCAACAGGCACGGCACCATGCCCAGCGGCTTGAGCGCCAAGGAGAGAAGGAGCGAGAGCGAGGCGCGGTTCCAAGCGCGAATCCCCAAATCCACCGCCGCCATCGCCAGCAGCGCCGCCATCGTCAGGTTCATCTGCCCGTTTCTCGCCGAGGAAAAACTCGCTGGCAGCGCCGCCACTGTGGCGATCAAAAACCACATCCCTGGCCTCCCACCTCCGAAGGTCCGTGCCAACCGCCAGATTGAAAAGGCCAGCAAACCAAGGTTCACCAACCGCCAGAGCGGCTCGCCGACCCGCATGGGTAGCGCCGCGAACGGCGTGTAAATGATCGCGGCATGGGGCAGATAGAGGTAACCGTGCATCCGGACCTTGTAGATGTCTCGCCCGGTCCACCACTTTTCCGAAGCCTCGCGATACTCGGGAGTGACCGTGCGCCGGTCGGGTTGAACCGCCACGATCCCGGCGATAATCACGGCATAAACGACCCACACAAACAGCGCCAACCTCAGCGCCCTCGACTCGGATACACCGCGCAACAATTCCATCCACCGCGTCAATCGACCGGAAAAATCCATGCGCCGGATTGAACGCGTCGCGGGAGGTTCTTGAAAGCACCGAATCTCCCGC
>JBMTBF010000108.1:0-5243 GCA_049429585.1 Terrimicrobiaceae bacterium
CGATTGGTTCACCTTTTCGAACGATTACTTCCGGCATAATTTCACCTACTTTCTAGAAAATGGAGGGTGATACTAGCCACTCGCACCCAGGTGCGTCAAGACACGCATCGACTCAAATAAAAAACAGCCCTTGAAAGCGCGTCCAGCTTTCAAGGATGTAGCCATACAAGGGAAAAACTTTCATTTTATTCTATGGCAAGTTTTTTTTGTTATTATTTATAATTATCATGTCACAGAAAATATTCATAGCAAGATGATTCCGAAGTATCTATCAACGCAAAACGGCCGGAGGAAATTCTAGCAATGATCAAGGATTTCGTCAGCGGTGGCGCCCCCTCCCGCTTGGCACAGCTCATGGAATCGCTGAGCGACCAACCGGTCCGGTAGGCGACTGCGCCCCATGCCCTGGATGAGGGATTCCCTTTCGGCTCGGCGGTCGACTACTCGGATGATGGCCGGGCGCGGGGGGGTTGTCCTCGATGGGGTCGTGGAATTCTTCTTCAGTGTCACGGAGGCGCTGCGAGGATTTGGCTTTTTCGATCCGGCGAAGCACCCGGGGATCGCGGATGGGATGTCCGCAGGTATAGGTTTCCATGACTCAAAAAATAAACCCGAAAACGGCACTTCCTGTAGCGGAACGCGTTTCGATATCGCTGGATTCGGGATAAATTCGCTTTGTTTGAGGTTGGCTCAAACGATCGGCTTGTAGATCAGAAGACGGAGGCCGTTAAGGCAAACCAGCACCGTGCTGCCTTCATGACCGACGACCCCCATGGGGAGCGGGAGGTCGATGCCGAAGGCGGCGATCAAAAGCACGAGGATCACGGCGGAGGCGAAGGCGAGGTTTTGCCAGAGGACTTTTTTCGCGTGGCGGGCGATGGCGAGGAGGATGGGGATATTTTCCAGCTTGTCGCCCATCAGAACCACATCGGCGGTCTCCATGGCGATGTCAGTGCCCGCCGCGCCCATGGCCACGCCGATGTCGGCGGTCGCCAGCGCGGGGGCGTCATTCACTCCATCGCCGACCATCATGACGCGTCCGTGCTTTTTGAGTTCCTGGATGGCGGAAACCTTCGCCTCGGGCAAAAGCCCGGCGTGGACCTCGTCAACCCCGGCCTCCTCGGCAATGGCATCGGCCACAGCTTTTTGGTCGCCGGTGAGCATGACGACTTTTTTGACGCCGAGTTTGTGGAGTTTCTCAACGATCTGAAGCGACTCGGGGCGGAGCGTGTCGGCGAGGGTCACGACCGCGAGGGCTGTGACAGAATCTCCCGCGCGCGAACCGATCCAGACACAGGTCTTACCGCGGCGGGCCAGCGGAGCGGCATTGATCGCGATGGTGTCCATGCCTGCAGCACCGAGTTCCCGGAAAAGTCGTTCGCTTCCGATGACAAGGCGTTGCCCGCCGATGGTGGCCTCGGCCCCCTTGCCCGGCGTGGCTTGAAAATCCGTCGCCACGGGGAGCACCATACCCAGGGTGGAGGCGCTCCGAACGATCGCATGGGCGAGCGGGTGTTCGGATTTCGACTCCAGCGCGGCAGCGGCGGCGAGGAGTTCGAAAAGCCGGGAGGGCAACTGCGCATCGGGCTTGTGGGCGCCGGCGGCATCGACGACCTCGGTCACCACCGGGCGGCCGCGGGTGAGCGTTCCGGTTTTATCGAAAGCCACGATGTCGATGCGCGAGGTCCGCTCGAGATGCGAACCGCCTTTGATCAAAATCCCGCGCCGCGCCGCACCTCCAATAGCGGAAAGCACGGTCGCCGGGGTGCTGATGACCAAGGCGCACGGCGAGGCGACCACCATCACGGTCATGGCGCGGTAGAAAGCCTCTGCGAAGGCGGTTCCCAAAATGAAAAACGGCACAATGAAAACCAGCGCGGTGAAGGCGATCACGCCGGTGGCGTAGTATTGCTCGGCCTGCTCGAGGAACCTCTGGGTGCCGGATTTTTCGGCCTGCGCCTCTTCGACGAGCTTCACCATGCGGGCCAGCGTGGAATCCTCGGCGCGCTTGGTGACGGAAAACTCGAGCCCGCCGCTTTGGTTCAAGGTGCCAGCGAAAATCTGGCTTCCCGAGGATTTGGCAACAGGCATTGACTCGCCAGTGAGGCTCGACTCGTCGATGTGGCCAGAGCCCTCAACCACGGTGCCATCCACCGGCACATGCTCGCCGGGGCGGAGAATGACCGTGTCACCAATGGCGAGCTCCTCGACCCTGACGAGTTCGTTCCCGCCGGGGCGTTTCACAAGCGCTTTGTCAGGGCGAAGCTTCAGGAGCGAGTGGATCGCCTTTTGAGTGCGTTGAAGCGCGTAGCTTTGGAGGACATTCGAAAAGCAAAAGAGAAACAACAACAGGGCCCCCTCGAAGGGTTGGCCGACGATCCCCGCGCCGATGGCGGCGAGGACCATGAGCACATCGACATCCAGCACACGCTCGCGCAGCGAGGCGATGGCGGAGCGCACCCCCTGCTGGCCGCAGAAAAAATACGCCCCGGCGTAGAGGCACCATGTGGCGACCGTAGATTTGCCGATCGTGTGGTCGGCGACGAGCGAGGCGATCAAAAACAAAAAGCCGAGGACGCAGGAAATCTCCTCGTTCAACGAGCCCGACTTGATACGGCTCCAAAGACTTTCCTCTCCCTCCCTCCAACCCGGCTGGTAGGCGCTGATCCGGGCACCCAGTTCACGGAGGGAATCCATGACCGATTTTTCGTCGGCAATGTTTTCGTCAAAGGTGAGGCAGAGGATTTTTCCGATATAGGTGGCGGTGGCTTTTCGAACGCCGGGGATTTTTTTCACCTTCTTTTCGAGCCGGATGGCGCACGCCTCGGAAGCGTCCCCCTCGAGTCTCAGGGTGCGCTTTTGAAGCGGAAGGCCAGGGAGATGGCTGCCGGCGATGCGGCGGAGGTCCTGTTGGGTGAGTTTGGCCGGATCGTATTCGATCTCGATGGCCGTCCTGCCCGGGATCGGATGGACGCTGACGACGCCCGAGTGCTCCGCAATCGAGCGGGTTGTGTCCTCGAGAGACTCCTCGGGCTTTTCGGGGGCGTCCATCGGAGTCAGGCAAAAACTCGCCGCCAGCTTAGTAATTCCACATTTTGCCCTTGGCGGCGTCGGCGAACACCTGTGGGCTCATCATGTAGGAATCCGGCGGGTCGGGCAGGCGCGAGTCGTCGAGGCGGGGAAGGTTTTTGCCATGGGTCTCATCCCAAGGCTGGCTTGTGGCGATGTGAAGCGGCGTGCCAGTGCGGACGAGGCCGAAAACCTTTTGAGCAGCTTTGAGCGGTATGCGGACGCAACCGTGCGTGGCGGGCACGGGCTTCACAAAGCCCCAATGCATGCCGTAGGCCGGTTTGAACTCCATCCAATAAGTCATCGGATATCCGGCTCCCGGCTGGCTCACGCGGCGGCGGCGCTCCTGCTTCGAGTAAATTGTGAAATCCCCTTGAGGCGTGGGCGACGAGGACTTCCCAACCG
Source organism: Terrimicrobiaceae bacterium (assembly GCA_049429585.1). Taxonomy (GTDB): domain Bacteria; phylum Verrucomicrobiota; class Verrucomicrobiia; order Chthoniobacterales; family Terrimicrobiaceae; genus UBA967. Next base: position 3,475 of record JBMTBF010000108.1, read on the forward strand.
TGACCGGTGTGGCAAGGAGGACTTCGTTACCCTCCACGACATAGAGCCGCTGCGCACCGGTGCTCAGCTTCACCTTCACAGCGGCGGGGTTTGCGGGTTGTTTAACCGGAGGATCGAACGAGAAGGAATGCGGGCCGTGGGCGGCCTTGGGGGTCTGGCAGGCGGTGAGGCCGAGCGCGAGCGCGGCTAGAGCGAGATGGCGAAGTGTTTTCATAAAATCGGAGTTATCAAATGCCAAACCCCGACCGAGTCAAGTTCGGGAAAGATAGCGAAAAATCCGCGTACCATCGTGAATTGCCACGCGGCATGGCTCCATGGAATATGCCGCGATGAAAAATTCCCGTGAACTTTTCGAGGCCGCGAAAAAACGAATCCCCGGCGGCGTCAATTCGCCAGTGAGGGCGTTTCGCGGCGTGGGTGGCGAACCGTTTTTCGTGAAGTCCGCCCGGGGCTGTCGGCTGACCACTGTCGAGGGACGCGAACTCATCGACTTTGTGGGAACCTGGGGACCGGCAATCCTCGGGCACGCGGCCGAGCCGGTGATCGAAGCCGTGCGCGAGGCCGCCAAGGCCGGGCTGAGTTTTGGAACCCCGAATCCCTTCGAGGTGGAAATGGCCGAGACGATCTGCCGCATGGTGCCCTCGGTCGAAAAAGTCCGGATGGTCAACAGCGGCACCGAGGCCACGATGAGTTGCATCCGCCTCGCGCGCGGCTTCACGGGCCGATCGAAGATCATCAAATTCGAGGGTTGCTACCACGGCCATGTCGATTCGCTTTTGGTGAAAGCCGGCAGCGGTGCCCTCACCCACGGCCACCCCGACAGCGCCGGGGTTCCCGAGGATTTGGCGAAGCTCACGGTCACCCTTCCCTTCAACGATCTTGATGCCGTCGAGGCGGTCTTCCTAGCGAACCCCGGCGAGATCGCGGCGCTCATTCTCGAGCCGGTTCCGGCCAATGCCGGCCTGTATTTGCCGCTGCCCGGTTTTTTGCAGGGTCTGCGGAATCTCTGCACCCGCGAGGGCGCCGTGTTGATTTTCGATGAGGTGATGACCGGCTTCCGTCTGGCCCGGGGTGGGGCCCAAGAGATTTTCCAAATCACGCCCGATCTGACGGCGATGGGCAAAGTGATCGGCGGCGGACTACCTGTGGGAGCTTTTGGGGGACGCGCCGAGATCATGAACCATCTCTCGCCTGACGGCCCCGTTTACCAAGCCGGCACACTCTCGGGAAATCCTCTCGCGATGGCGGCGGGCCTGGCGCAGTTGCGTGAACTCGAGCGCGTCGATGGCTGGGCACAACTTGAAGAAACCGGCGCGGAGTTCGAGGCTGCCACACGGGAGGCCTGCAAGGGCCGTCCCCTCACCTTCCAGCGGATCGGCTCGATGTTTTGCCTGTATTTCCACCAGGGTCCGGTGCGCAACCTCGCCGAGGCCATGGGTAGCGACCGAGTGCGGTTCGCAAAATTTTTCCACGGTTGCCTGGAGGACGGAGTTTACTTTGCGCCGTCACAGTTCGAGGCGGGATTTCTCAGCACCGCCCACACCCCGGCGGACCTCAAAACCGTGGCCGCCATGGTGGGAAAACACCTCGCCCGCGTTTTTTGAGCCACCCGCAAAAGCAGTTGCCATGCGGGAGGCACGCCCGTAGCGTTCCGGCCATGTTCAAAAACCTCACTCTCGCCGCGCTGGCCGCGATCGCTTTCACACACACAACCATGGCGCAAAACGCACTCGAAAAGGGCCGGGCCTTCCTGGCGGAAAATGCAACGA
>JBMTBF010000109.1:0-5241 GCA_049429585.1 Terrimicrobiaceae bacterium
TTCAAGGGATCATCCTCGCAAAAAATGAAGGTGCGTGTGACCATGCGCCGAATTCTGGAAAAACCATGAAACTCATCATTAAAAAAGAATCGCTCTACGATTACGCGGAGCCTGTTTCATTCTCGCCCCACCATGTCCGCATCTTCCCCAGAGTGGATTTGTTCGTGAAGGTCGAGAAAGTCGTTTTCACCACTTCGCCGGATGCCGATGTCCAATACCGGCAGGACATTTTCGACAACCAGATTGCCTATTGTTTCTACCCGAAACCCGGGACGAAGCTCCCCTTCAACATCGAACTCGAACTCGATGTCCGGGAGAAAAACCCCTTCCACTTCCTGCTCGAATCCACTGGCTTCAAAATCCCGCCGGAATACAAGCCGGACCGCGCCGAAATCCTCGTGCCCTACCTGCGACCCGAGGGCGGTTGCAATCTCCCCGAGCCGCTTGCTCCCACCGCCCCGCGTCCGACCGTCGAGACTCTCGTGAATTTCAACCATTGGATTCACGAAAACATCGCCTACGAAGCCCGACAGCACGGGAAACCCTATACGCCGGCCGAGACTTTGAAAAAAGGCTCCGGCTCGTGCCGGGATTTCGCGGCGTTGCTCGTCGAAGCGCTCCGCCAAAACGGAGTCGCCGCACGCCTCGCCAGCGGATTCGTCTGGGAGGGAGACAAGGCGGAAGAGGACAAGCGTGCATCGAGCGCCATGCACCTCTGGGTCGAAGCCTGCCTGCCCGGAGCCGGTTGGATCGGCATGGACCCCACCAACGGAGTCCTCACCGACCACCACTTCGTCACCACCGCCGTCGGACGCAGCCATGACGATGTCTCCCCGATTTCCGGGGTCTTCTACTCGTCAAAACCCGTTGAAAACAAACTAACGACCACGCTGAGCGTCGAAAAAGTGGAGTGAGGTTGAAAATGACCGGAAACCCTTTTCGCTCGAGGGGCGTAGTCCCTTGACTGCGAAATGATGAGATTTTTTGAAGGTTGCACCGCACTTGTCACCGGAGCCTCCGCCGGGCTGGGAGCCGAATTTGCCCGCCAACTCGCCCCGCTCGCCTCGCGACTCATTCTCGTCGCCCGGCGCAATGACCTCCTCGAGGAACACGCCGCAGACCTTCGCCGTTTCCACCCGCACCTCGATGTTCGGGTTTTCTCGGCCGACCTTGCCGTCGCCGATCGACGACACGCACTCACCGACTGGCTCGCCGCCGAAAAAATCGAGGTCAATTTTCTCATCAACAACGCCGGTCTCGGGGACCATGGGGAATTCCACACCAGCGACTGGACCCGCGTCCAGGCGATGCTCGACTTGAACATCACGGCCCTCACCCACCTGACTCACCTCCTCGTGAATCGCATGATCGTTCAAGGCCGCGCCGCGATCCTGAATGTCAGCAGCGTCGCCGGATTTTTCCCCCTGCCGACGATGTCGGTCTACTCGGCCACCAAGGCCTATGTGACGAGTTTCTCGGAGTCCCTAGCCATGGAACTCCGCCCACTCGGCATCACAGTAACGGCACTTTGCCCCGGCCCGGTGCCAACCGAGTTTTTTGAGGTCGCGACACGGCCCGGCGACGAAGACCGCGCCAACCATTTCAAAACCTGCCCCGCCCTGGTCGTTTCGGCCAGCGAGGCGGTCCGCGTCGGTCTCGAGGCCGTGGCCCGCGACCGCGCCCGGGTGATCCCGAATCCTCTCCTGGCCGCCACAGTCGCCGTTGCCTTGGCGATTCCATTTTTCATCGTTCGAAGGATTCTCGCCGCCCGAGCCCCGACCCACTAGATTCCGCAACCATGCCTGCCGAAACCAGCCACATCCGGTCCGCCAAAAACGAGGGCATCTCGTTCGCGGAGGCGTTCGATTTGATCAATCCGCACCTTTACACGGTCGAGGAACGAATCCGCGCCCAAGCCAAGGCGTTCGATCCCGCTGTAGAGGGCTACATTTCCTACATCTGCGGCGCCGGCGGCAAACGCCTCCGCCCCGCTCTCGCCCTTCTCTCCGCCGGAGCCACCGGAAAAATCACACCCGCGCATGTCGATCTCGCGGTGATCCTCGAACTCATCCACATCGCCACGCTGGTTCATGACGACATCATTGACGGTGCGGAACTCCGCCGCGACCAGCCCTCCGCCAACGCGAAGTGGGGCAACTCGATCAGCGTCCTCCTTGGCGATGTCCTCTTCGCCCACGCGCTCAAGCTCTCGACGAATTTCAGCAACTCGGACATCAGCCGTCGCATTGCGGACGCCGCCGCGGAAGTCTGCTCGGGGGAAATCATCCAGACCCAGCGACGCTTCGACCTCAAGCTCACGACGGCCGACTACTACCGGATTATTGAGATGAAGACCGCTGCGCTTTTCACCGCCGCCTGCGAACTCGGTGCCTTCATCAGCGAGGCCAGCCCGGCGGTCATCAGCGCGCTCAAGGCCTACGGCACCAAGCTCGGCGTCGCCTACCAGATCTACGATGACATCCTCGACATCGCCGGCAGCGAAGAGGAGACGGGGAAAACCTTGGGGACCGATTTGCAAAAAGGGAAATTTACCCTCCCGATCCTGCTCCTGCTTCAATCCGGAAAGGACCTCGGCTCGATCCGCGACCTCCTTCTCAAAGACGACCCCGCCGTGATCGCCGAGCTAGCCTCGATGGTCGACCGCACGGGAGTTCTGGAAAATTCGAAACGCATCGCCCGCGCCAAAATCTCGGAGGCCGTCGGGCATTTGGAGGCCATTCAGGAGAACCGCTACGCCGGCGGTCTCCACGCCATCCCGAACCACCTGTCGCACCTGCTGGATCAGCTTTGATCGCTCCCGTGGCGCGGTTCCCCCTGCTATTGTTGATCGCCCTTTGCGGGGCAGGATCGCTCCGCGCCCTCGATCTTTCCAAACCCCCGAATCCAGAGGAAATCCGGACTCTGGATTCGAAAACCTACCCCGCTATCGCCCGCAAAATCTCGGAGGCCTTGATGGAGGCTTATGTTCCCGGCCAACGCAACCGACCGGGGATTTGCGGCAACGCCGCCTACTCCTCATGGCTCGATTTTTACAGGGGCTGCGAGCTGATGGCCCGACCATCAGATGCCGAGATGATCGCCCTGGTGCGTCGGCATTTCTTCCGTGAACGCGCCACTGGCAAGATCTTTTACCTGCAGACCGGACAAGCCGTTCCCGACGCCTTGGAAACCCTCTCCAATTCCGAATTGGAAACCCTGGCCGGCCAGTCCCATGTCCGAGCACAACTCGAATCAGCCGCCCTGCCCGCCGACTCCAAACTCCCCACCGGCACGCTGGGCGAAATCGCGGGTGCGATTTTTTCCAGTGAATTCCTTTCGAGTCCATCGCTTCTCACCGCGTTCTTTTCCACGCTTTCGAAGCAGGACTACGCCCCGCTCGTTTTGCAAAACCTGCGCGCCATCCGCGAGGCGCATCCCGCCAAGTGGCGCGAATACCAAAACCTCGCCATCGCCATCGCGGTGGTGAACGACTCCCCGTTGCCGGAGTTCTGGCCCCACATCCAGGTCACCCCCTCGCTCGTGCCGAGGGAAATCCCTCCCGTCGCCACCCAGTTCTCGCGCTGGGTTGCGGCCAACGAATCCGGAAAGCTCGAACTCGACCTCCGCAAACTCCCGCCCGACCAACTGAAATTCATAGTCGATCTCTTCGTTGCCGAATCCGAGATCGACTGGGCCCGCAAAAATGTCCGCTTCACACGCTCGAATTTCGACCGCGCTTTTTCCGAAGTCGCCTACCAACCCGACCGCATCAAAAACAAGCGATTCTTCTGGAAGTCCTACCCCTACACGCTCGAGAACATCCGGCGCATCGGCGGCATATGCGTCGATCAAGCCTACTACGCCATGATCTCCGGAAAGGCCAACGGGCTGCCGACCCTGTTCTTTACGGGACAGGGCAAGGACGGTGGCCACGCCTGGTTCGGATACCTCCGGCGCGAGGACAAATGGGAACTCGATGTCGGCCGCTACTCCCAGCAGAACTATGCCATCGGCCAAGCCCTCGACCCCCAAACCTGGCAACCGATCAGCGACCACCAACTCCAACTCCTCGCGGCCCGTTTCCGCGACAAACCCGAATTCGCCGCCTCGATGAACGACCTTGCCATGGCCGGGATTTTTGAAAAATACGGCAACCCTTCGCGGGCCGATGCCGCCTACGCAAGCGCAGTCCAAACCTGCCCGAAAAATCCGGATGCCTGGGAACGCCGTGGCGAATTTCTCGCCCGTATCAGTGCCCCGCTTGAAGATCGACGGAATTTCCACGAAGAGGCGATTCGCCAACTCGCCTCCAGCCCCGACCTCAAAGTCCGGCACCAAACCGCCCTCGCCAACCTCCACCGAGAAGCCGGCGACCAATCCTCCGCAAACAAGGTCGAGCGATCGATCGTCACCCAAAACCGCCGCGACCGCTCCGACCTCAGCGTCAGCGTGGCCGCTCAAAAAGTGAACACCGCCATCGGCACCGGCGACCTTAATGCCGCAGCATCCGAGTTCCACCGCCAACTCTATTCGCTCGGAAGAAATGGCGGCGGGGATTTTGTGAAACAGGTCGGCATGCCGTTCCTCGAAGCCTTGATGAAAAGCGGCCAAAACACCCGCGCCCGCCGCGCCATCGACACGATGCGCCAGCAACTCAACCCGGAACCCGGTAGCCTTCTCGACATCGCCCTCCGCGAACTCGAACTCTCAACCAAAAACCGCACGAAGGTGCAGTAAACCTTTCACATCATACCAAAAGCATCATGCTTTTGGACCTTTGAATGTGGCGCGGGCGCCACCTCCTATCGCGTAGGTCATTCTATGTCAGTTTGAAAACCGGGAATGACTTTATCAAAATTGGTCTGATTCAGGAAATATGTTTCGTAGCTCTGGTTGTCGATCTGATGTTACACGCTCGATATAGGTGACTCCGTCGGTGGCGCGCCAGAAGCGGGCGAGTTCAGTGGGAATCGACACCATGTCACCCGCCGATCTGTGCGCGGTAGGCGGCGGCGTCCTTGAGGGACTCGAGGTCGGCAGGGTTGACGAGGCGGATTTTGAAAATCCAACCAGCGCCGAAGGGATCGGTGTTGAGGAGCGAGGGGTCGGCTTCGATGGCATCGTTTCGTTCCACGACCTCGCCGCTGACGGGCGAGTAGATGTCGCTCGCAGCTTTGACCGATTCCACGACGGCGGCGATGTCGCCGGCTTTCACTGTTTTTCCGATGGCCGGAGGTTCGG
>JBMTBF010000110.1:0-5209 GCA_049429585.1 Terrimicrobiaceae bacterium
GGTAGCCGCGCACCTCGGCGTTGTCGGCATCGAGCACGCGAATGCTCGAGGCGGTGTCGAGCCGATCCATGGCCCAACGCGCATAAACATTCACTGCACCGGGGTCCATGCCCATGCAGAGAATGCCCGCGATGCCGCGGTCGAGATAGGGCTGGTTGAATTTCTCGATCTCCGCCTCGAAGGAATTCTTGCCCGGCTTTTTCACGCCGGGCGCCGAGTAGATGTCCGCGGCCATGTCGATGTAGTGCGACCCCGCGCGAAGGCAGGCCTCCATAACAGAGTGGTTCGTGAGACACACGCAGGCATTGCAGGTCACATCGATGCGGTGCTCCTTCATGAGCGCCGCAAGTTCATCGGTTTGCATGGCATTCGCTTGCACGACGACGAACCGGCTTTTCGGGGTCTTCGCCGCAAGCTGGTTGGCAAAAACCGGATCCATGTCCGCGAGGATGATGCGATCGAAACAATCGTATTCGTGCAATTTCTGGCCGATGACCGATCCCACGCCTCCGATACCGATGACCATTGCGTTCGCCATAGAAAAATGCGGATTCCCGCTGGCGAGACGCTAGACCAGGCCTGCGAAGCTGGCAAGCGGGGTGGTTATTTGTTTTGGATTTTGCGGAGTTTCGGCTCGATCACGGCCCGCACATAGGGATGCGCGGGATTCCTCGCGCTGAAATCCTGATGATACTCCTCGGCGGGGAAAAACTCCGTGAAATCGACGATCTCCGTGACAATCGGGTTGCGAAATTTCGACTGCGCGACAGCCTTCGATTTTTCCGCCGCGACTCGTTGGGCGGGATTCTGCGCGATGATGATCGAGCGGTATTGCGTGCCCTCGTCGGCGCCTTGGCGGTTCAGTGTGGTCGGGTCGTGAGCATCCCAGAAAAGCTCGAGGATTTTTTCATAGGAAATCTCCGCCGGGTCAAACGCGATCTCGACCACTTCGGCATGTCCGGTCTCCCCCGTGCAGACTTCCTTGTAAGTCGGATTTGCATTTTTTCCGGCCGCATAGCCGCTTTCGACCGACTTGATGCCGGGCTGGCCTTGAAAAACCGCCTCGACGCACCAGAAGCACCCACCGCCGATCACCGCCTTTTCTTCGTTCATGGATTCAGCAAAACAAATGCCGCCGAACAAAACCAGCGTGGCGATGAGGAAGGAGACCGAGGTTTTCATATGGGTGATTTTACCCCCGTCCGCAACCACCGCCAACACGGGAAAAAAATCGACGGCCCGAGGCATCGGCGCGAGAATTTGGTCATGGAAAATCCTGCTCTCGTCGAGGCCGCCGCCGATAAGTCGATCAGCCCCCGCGGTGCGTGCTGCAATTCCTCGCCGGGCTTCAATTATCCCTGCAAATCCTTTCAAAAAATCTCCGGGGCAAAACCGAGGAATTTTCTCTCACTAAACTTCTGTCTCGTGCCACGACAGGCATTCTGAACCGCCCTTGAAAAACAAACCCTGTTGCTGCGGTCACGGCGCAGAAAATCCCCCGCCCGCCACCACCGCGAAATATTTCTGCCCGATGTGCCCTGGAGTCGAAAGCGACTCGCCCGGCATTTGCCCTAAGTGTGGCATGGCGCTGGACCAAAATCCCCTCTTCGCCGCCTCGAAACCCGATCCCCAACTCCGCGACTTCACCCGCCGTTTCGCGGTTGGCCTTGTTTTCACCATCCCGTTGTTCGTGTTGGCGATGGCTCCCATGGTTCCCTTCTGGATGCATGTGGCGTGGCTCCACTCCGACACCGCCCGGCTGGCCCAAATGCTCCTGAGCCTGCCGGTTGTGCTTTGGTGCGGCTTGCCGATTTGGAAGGCCGGCTGGCAATCGATCCTCAACGCCTCGCCGAACATGTTCACGCTCGTGACCCTTGGCGTGGGCGCGGCATGGGTCTTTAGCGAGGCGGCGATCTTTTATCCATCAGCCTTCCCCGGCGGCGCGCACGGGCTCTATTTCGAATCGGCGGGGGTGATCACCGTCCTCGTCCTGCTAGGCCAAATTCTCGAACTTCGCGCACGCGAAAAAACAGCCGGTGCCATCCAATCCCTCCTCGCGCTTTCCCCCAAAACCGCCCGCCTCGTCGATGGCGACACCGAGCGCGACATTCCACTCTCGGAGGTGAAAACCGGCGACACCCTGCGCATCCGCCCCGGCGAGAAAATCCCCGTCGATGGCGTCGCGGTCGAAGGTTCCTCCGCCATTGATGAATCGATGCTCACGGGTGAGCCGATGCCGGTGGAAAAAACCGTCGGCGACCAACTCACAGGGGGCACGCTGAACACCACTGGTGGCCTGGTGATGCGCGCCGCGCGGGTGGGTTCGGAAACCGTCCTCGCCCGGATCATCTCTCTCGTCGCACAGTCCCAACGCAGCCGCGCGCCGGTCCAAAACCTCGCCGACCTAGTCTCGTCGTGGTTCGTTCCCGCCGTGCTGGCGATCTCGGCCATCACTTTCGCGGCGTGGTTGATCCTCGGCCAAAACCTCGCCCATGCGATTGCCGGTGCCGTCTCGGTCCTCATCATAGCCTGCCCGTGTGCCTTGGGCCTTGCCACGCCGATGAGTGTGATGGTCGGCATGGGTCGCGGCGCCTCCTCGGGCATCCTCATCCGCAATGCCGCCTCAATGCAAAGTCTCGCCCGTCTCGAAATCCTCGCCCTCGATAAAACCGGCACGCTCACCGAGGGGAAACCCCGACTCGTCCGCTGCCTGCCGGCGCCTGATTTTTCCGAAAGTGAAATCCTCCGTTTCGCCGCCAGTCTCGAATCCGGGAGCGAACATCCCTTGGCGCGGGCGATCGTTTCCGCCGCCACCGAAAAACTCTCTCCGCCCGTCGAAGTCCAGTCCACCACCGGCTCAGGAATTCGAGGCGTGGTCGAGGGGCGCCTCGTTGCTGTCGGCAAACCGGCGTTTCTCGACTCCCTTGGCATCGCCTGCCCGCCTCCTCCCGAAACCCCGGGAACCCTCCTTGGCGTAGCGATCGACAGGTGCTTTGCGGCCTTTCTGGAAGTCGCCGATGCGCTGAAATCCACAACCTCCGCCGCTGTCGAATCTCTCCACAAATCGGGAATCCGCCTTGTGCTCGTTACTGGCGACAATGCCCGCACCGCCCAATCTGTCGCCGCTCAGCTGGGAATCGATGACTTCCGCGCCGAGGTCTCTCCCGAAGAAAAACACCGCCTTGTCGCTGAACTCAAAAAATCCGGCGCCCTTGTCGGCATGGCGGGCGATGGCATCAACGACGCGCCAGCCCTCGCCGCCGCCGATGTCGGAATCGCCATGGGCACAGGCACTGATGTCGCGATCGAAAGCGCCGACATCACCTTGGTGAAAGGCGACCTCCGCGGCGTTGCGCGGGCGATTACGCTCTCCCGGGCCATGATGCGAAACATCCGGCAAAACCTGGGCTTCGCTTTTGCCTACAACGCGCTTGGCATCCCGCTCGCCGCCGCCGGGCTCCTCAACCCCATGGTCGCGGCCTTGGCCATGAGCCTCAGCTCCGTCTCGGTGATTGCCAATGCGCTTCGCCTTCGGAGCATTCGCCTGTGAGCACTTCTCAAAAAATCGTGATCGCCGGAGGCGGAGCTGCCGGGTTTTTCGGAGCCATCGCCGCCGCCGAGGCCGATCCCCGCGCCAGCGTAACCATTCTAGAAAAAACCCGCCATGTCCTCGCGAAGGTCCGGATTTCCGGAGGCGGACGCTGCAATGTCACCCACGCCTGCTTCGATCCCCGCGAGATTTCCCAGCGCTACCCCCGTGGCGGCCGAGCCCTCATCGGGCCGTTCACCCGCTTTGGCCCGCACGAAACAATCGAGTGGTTCCGCCTGCGCGGGGTGAACCTCAAAACCGAAGCTGATGGGCGGATGTTTCCCGTTACCGATTCCTCGCAATCCATCATCGATTGCCTGATGGACTCGGCGAAAAACGCGGGCATCGAAATCCGCCTCCAAACCGGACTCGACGGGATCGAACGCCTCCCCGGCGGAGGGTTCTCGCTGAAACTCTCCACCGGGGAAATCCTCCCCGCCGACCGCCTGCTCTGGGCCACTGGAGGTTGCCGCGCCGAAAACCATCCGCTCGTTCCCCTGGGACACACGATCGTCCCGCCGGTTCCCTCGCTCTTCACCTTCCATATCGACTCCCCCTGGTTGCGCGAACTCCCCGGGGTTTCCGTCGAAAATGTCCAAGTTTCCGTCCCCAAAACCTCCCTCAAACAACGCGGTCCGCTGCTCATCACGCACACTGGTGTGAGCGGGCCCGCCATCCTGCGCCTCTCGGCCTGGGGTGCGCGCGAACTCCACGATCTCGACTACCGGTTTCCTCTCCGCATCTCCTGGCTGCCGGATGCCAAGCCCAATTCCCTTCTCGAAGAAATTCAGCGTCGCCGAGAGTCGCACGGGGGGCAGACAGTCCTGCGCGCCCGCTGGAATCCACTCCCTGCGAGACTTTGGGAACAACTCGTCCTGCAAGCTGGCATCGCCCCCGAGACGAAATGGGCCCGCCTCGCCAAGCCCGAGGCCCAAAAACTCACCGCTCTCCTCACCGCCACTGAACTCCCCGTCACCGGCAAAAGCATGAACAAAGAGGAATTCGTCACCTGCGGCGGCATTCCCCTCCCCGAGGTGGATTTCAAAACGATGGAAAGCCGCCTCGTCCCCGGCCTGTTCCTTGCCGGCGAAGCCCTCGACATCGACGGCATCACCGGCGGCTTCAACTTCCAAGCCGCCTGGACCACCTCTTGGACCGCCGGCCAAAACCTCGCGCAGAGCAGAAAAAACGCGTTGTAGCCACGGCACTCCGCTGCCGTGCCCGGAAAGAACAAAAGCCAAAGATGCGAATCCCCGCTAATGGGAGCCGCTGGGCGGTTGATTCCCGCGCACCGCGAAACTATCCTCTCCCTGCTTAAACACCGCCATGCAGCAATTCGAAAGTCTCCGCGCCTCGTCGCTCTATTGCAAAAAATGCCAGACCGCCATGCCGGTCCGCGAAAAGCTCCTCCTCGTCCTGCCCGACAAGGAAATCTACGATTACCTCTGCACCGGTTGCGCCTCGTCGCTCGGCCAGCGCGAGGTCACGGCTGGCGAAATGATGATGGCCCGCGCGGCCATGACCCGCCAAGCCTCCCGGAGAATGATGTGACTTCCCTAATGAACCACGGAGACCAGAACCGAATCAAATCCCGCCTTCAACTTTCCAGCCCTCCTCTGT
>JBMTBF010000111.1:0-5183 GCA_049429585.1 Terrimicrobiaceae bacterium
AAATGCCCCGGCATGCTGGAGATCGGGTTTTTGCGGCCTTCGCCTTCGATGACGAACAGTGGAAGAATGAAATCCTCGGGCGACATGGAAGTCTCGCGGACCATCGAGCGGATGGCCGGGTTTTTGCGAAGGCGGCGCGGGCGGTGCAGAGGAGTCGGGGTCATTGGCGATGGGTTGTATTCGCGGATCGGTTGGAGAGGAAGCCCGAGATGCGGTCGGCCATGGCGCGGGATTGCTTCACGCAATCCGGCACGGCGATGCCGCCTCGGAAATTTCCCGAAACAAAAAAGCCCGGCGTGTCGTTTTCAAAACTCGAAATGGCATCCATCGTCTCTCCGTAGCCGACTCGATATTGGGGAATCGCCTTCTCCCATTTCTGAACGGCGACGAGGCTCGGCGTGGCGGTGACGCCCATGAGCGCGCGGAGTTCGCCGAGGACCAGTGAGGCAAGGTCGGAATCGCTGAGGCGGGCAAGGTCGGGCTGGCGGCTGCCGCCGACAAAGGTCGTGAGCCCCGCGCCTCCGGCGGGCGTGCGGCCTTGGAAAATCGAGGAACTCCAGATGCAACCGAGGATTTGGCGGTTCTCCTTCGCAGGGACCAAAAATCCAAACCCATCGCGCTCGATGCCGCCTGGAGGCTTGTCGAATCCCATGAAAACCATGGCAACCGGAGGGTGGGTGATCGCGTCGAGAGTGGCGGCGAGCTTTTGGGCGAACTCCATCGGCAGGCTCGAAAAAGTGTGGGCGGGAACGGTGGAAAGGAGGACCGGTGCCTCGAGGATTTCGCCGGAATCGAGCGCGACGGAGAATCCCGCGTCGGAGCGCGTGATCTGGCGAATGGCGCAGCCGGTGGAAATGGAATCGCCCAGCGCGCGGTGGAGAGCGTCGGGGAGGGTTTGGAGGCCGTTTTGGAAGCCGAGCATCGGAGCGCGGCTTTTCGGCGTCTCGCCGGATTTCTTGCGCTGGCGCGCGCCGAGGATCGCGCCTTTGATCAGGCTGCCGTGCTCACGCTCGAGGGCGTGGAGTTTTGGAAAGGCACTTTGGACGCCGAGATTGGCGGGATCGCCGGCATAGACGCCGGCGACAAAGGGGTTGATGGCGTAATCCAAAAACTCGGGTCCGATCCGGCGCGTGACAAAGTCGGCGAGCGATTCCTCGCGGTCCGCCGGAGCGCGCGAGATGAACGGCTCGAGCAAAAGCCGGAGCTTTGCGGCAGCGGAAAAAAGCGGTGTTTTAAGGAAAGCCAATGCCGAGGTCGGGAGCGGGTGGAGTTTTCCGCCACGCACGATGTAGCGATTCTTGGCTTGCGGGGACGCGACCATACGCTCACTGGCGATGCCGAGTTTATGGAAAAGCTCGCCCAGGAGCGGGGTGGATTCCAGCACGGTGTTCGGCCCGAATTCGATGAGGAATCCGTCCCGCCGCTCGCTGCGGATCGAGCCGCCAACTTGCGGGCTTTTTTCGAGGATGCGAACGCGAAAGCCTTGTTCGGCGAGGTAGAATCCGGCGGTCAGGCCCGAGATGCCCGCCCCGAGGATGATCGCATCGGTGTGGCTAGGCATGGCGATGCTAGAGGGTTCGCGAGTAGATGGGTTTTTCCTGGGTGCCTTCGGGCTTGAGGTAGGCGTCGAAGGCCATCGCGATGTTGCGGATGACGAGCCGGCCGGCCTCACTCACCTCGATCCGGTCGGACTGGATCGATACGAGGCCATCGAGTGCAAATTCATTCAATTTCTCGGGCACATCGGCGAAGTAGGAATCGAAGGTGATGCCGAACTTTTGCTCCACATCGCGTTTGAGGATGCGGTTGTTGCACATGATTTCGGTGATCACATGCTGGCGGAGGAGGTCGTCGTGCGAGAGTTTCAGGCCGATCGCGGTGGGCAGGCGTCCCTCGTTCAGCGCGGCTTCGTAGGCGGCGAGGCTTTTGAGGTTTTGCGCGTAGGCGCCTGAGAGTTTGCTGATCGAGGTCACTCCCATGGCGAACATGTCGGCTTCGGCGCGCGTGCTGTAACCTTGGAAATTCCGGTGGAGCGTGCGCTCGCGGAGGGCCTTTGTGAGCTCATCGCCGGGCTTCGCGAAGTGGTCCATGCCGATGTAGGCGTAGCCCGCCTCGGTGAGACGATCGATGATGAGCTTGAGCATCCGCAGGCGGCCGGAAACATCAGGCATCGCCTCGACCGGCAGGAGCTTCTGGTGCTTTTTCAGCCAGGGAACATGCGCGTAGTTGAAAACCGCGAGCCGGTCGGGATCCCAGGAGATGATTTTTTCGAGAGTGCGCTCGTAGGAATCGACCGTCTGGTGCGGCAGGCCGTAGATGAGATCGACATTGATCGAGTCGAAACCCAGGCGGCGGCTCTCGTTGATGACGAAGGCATTTTGCTCGTCGGTCTGGACGCGGTTGATGGTCGTCTGAACCTCGGGGTTTACATCCTGCAGGCCGAAACTCACGCGGTTGAAACCGGCCTCGCGCAAGGCGGGGAGGTGATCCGGCGAGATGGTGCGTGGGTCGATCTCGATGCTGATTTCGGCGTCGGCGGCGAAGGGGAATTTCTCACGAATCGCGCCGAAGATTTCACGGATCTGGTCGGGCGACATGTAGGTCGGCGTGCCGCCGCCCCAATGCATTTGGATGACTTGGCGGCGCGGATCGAGGAGGTTCGCAACGAGGTCGATTTCCTTTTTTAGGACACCGAGATAGTGGCCGACGCGGCTGGCGTCCTTGGTGATGACCACATTGCAGGCGCAGAAGTAGCAAAGCGATTTGCAGAACGGGAAATGGAAGTAGAGCGAGAGGTCGCGCGGTGTCTCGCCGACATTGGTCGAGAGGATTTCCTGGCGGTATTCCTCTGGCCCGAAACCCTCGTGGAAATGCGGCGCGGTTGGGTAGCTCGTGTAGCGCGGGCCGGGCCGGTTGTATTTTTTGAGGAGGTCGAGATCGACCTCGAGCCTCGGGCTGGATTCGGCGGTGGTCATTTCCATGCCGGACTGAATTCTTTCATGGCGTCCACATACGCCCGGGTGTGCTCGACGGGGATGTCAGGCAGCATGCCGTGGCCGAGATTGCCGATGTGGCCGTAGCCTTTTCCGTAGCTGGCGAGCACGGATCGCACTTGGTCGCGAATCGCCTCGGGTGGGGCGTAGAGCGCGGTGGGGTCCATGTTTCCCTGCAAGGCCACGCGGTCGCCAGTGACACGGCGTGCGGCGTCGAGCGGGATCGTCCAATCCACGCCGATGACATCGGCTCCGCAATCCGCCACGCGGTCGAGCCAGGTCATTCCGCCCTTCGGAAAATAAATCACGGGAATGCCCGGGCGTTTGATCTCCGAGATGATTCGGCGGACGGGCGCGAGGGCGAATTCCTCGAAGCCTGCTGTATCGAGGATTCCCGCCCATGAATCGAAAAGCTGGATTGCCTGCGCGCCGGCGTCCATTTGCGCGCGGCAGTAGTCGATCACGACATCGGCGATTTTTTCCACGAGGACGCGAAGAAGGTCGGGACGGGCGAAGCGCCATTTTTTGGCGTGCTGGAAAGTTTTCGAGCCGCCGCCCTCGATCATGTAGGTGGCGAGGGTCCACGGCGCGCCGGCGAAGCCGATCAAGGGAACGCGGTCGGCGAGCTGGTTTCTGATATTGCGGATCGCCTCCATCACGAAGCCGAGGTCTTGGTTCGACTCCACGGGCCGGAGGGCTTTCAGCGCGGCTTCGTCACGGAGCGGAGAGGGGAATTGCGGTCCCTTGCCCTCGCTGAAGTGGAGTTCC
Source organism: Terrimicrobiaceae bacterium (assembly GCA_049429585.1). Taxonomy (GTDB): domain Bacteria; phylum Verrucomicrobiota; class Verrucomicrobiia; order Chthoniobacterales; family Terrimicrobiaceae; genus UBA967. Next base: position 3,762 of record JBMTBF010000111.1, read on the forward strand.
ATCCCCATGGCCTCGGGGACGACGAGAATGTCCGAAAAGAGAATGGCGGCATCCACTCCGAGGATGTCGATCGGTTGGAGAGTCACCTCGGTCGCGAGGTCGGGCATTTTATACATCTCGGAAAACGAGTGGTTTTTCCGGACGGCGCGGTATTCGGGCAGGTAGCGGCCCGCTTGGCGCATGATCCAAACCGGCGTGCGCTCCACGGGCTGGCGGTAGCAGGCGCGGAGGAAAAGATGTTTGTCAGTATCGATGGCGAAATCCTCCCAGCTTGATCCGGTTTTTGCAATCCACGGCGCCGGTGCTCACCGGCTATCCTTGCCGAAAATCTCCCGCAAAATCTCCCGCGCTCCGTTTTCAAGAAGGATTCGAGCCAACTGGGCGCCCATTTCCTCGGGGTCGCCGCCGGGTTCGGTCGAAACCGAATCCCGCACGAGCGTGCGGCCATCCAGCGAGCAAACACAGCCGGCGAGCGAGATTCCCGACACCGATACCACCGCCTGCGCACCGATGGGCACTTGGCAGCCGCCCTCGAGAGTCCGCATGAGGGAACGCTCCGCCCGCGCGGCGAGCATCGAGTCGCGATCCTCCATGCAGGACAGAAACTCGCGCATCTCCGAATCCTCCTCCCGGCAAAGGATCGCCAGACTCCCCTGTCCGACTGCGGGCAGAAGTATGTCGGTGGAAATTTTTTCGCTGATCCGGGCTTCCCAGCCCAAGCGCTCCACGCCAGCCGCCGCGAGAATCATCGCGTCCCAGTCGGACTCATCGAATTTGTGGAAGCGTGTATTGAGGTTTCCGCGGATTTCGAGGATTTCGAGGTCGGGTCGGTGATGGAGGAGTTGCGAGCGGCGGCGCAGGCTTCCGGTTGCCACGCGCGCTCCCTGTCGGAGCGAGGCCAAATTCTCGCCGTTGCGGGAAATCAAAACATCGCGAGCGTCGTGACGCCTTGTAATGGCGGCGATCGCCAACCCCTCGGGGAGCTTTGTTGGAAGGTCCTTCAGGCTGTGAACCGCAAAATCCGTTTCGCCCCGGAGCAGGCTGGTATCGAGTTCCTTCGTGAAAAGCCCCTTGTCGCCGATCTTCGCCAGCGGGACATCGAGGATTTTGTCACCTTTGGTTTTGATGGTGAGCGTCTCGAGGCGCACTCCGGGAAACCGGCTTTCCAGTTCTCCGCGCACCCGGTTCGTCTGCCAGAGGGCCAGTTCGCTGCCTCGTGTGGCGATTCGGATTTCCCGCTTCATTGCGCGCAGCACGCTAGGTGGAGGCTCCGGAACTTCAACCCGTTTCTTGTTCGACATGTTCGAGCTGGCCGTGTTGCCCATCCGCCGATTGACTCGCCGGAGTCCGGGAACTACAACGCCCTGCGTGAAACCCACTCTGGAAAGCCTCGAGCAAATCTACCGCCGTCCCCTCTTCGAT
>JBMTBF010000112.1:0-5163 GCA_049429585.1 Terrimicrobiaceae bacterium
GTTCCCGAGCCCGCGCGCAAAGCGGTGGATGAGACGATCAACACCCTTTTCGACATCCTCGGTCGCTGATAGGTTTCTTTCGTGTCCACTGACAACGCCCATCTCGCCGACCGTGCGGCCCGCGCCGAAAAAATCATCGCCGCGCCCGGAAACTACAAGGTTTGCGAAGGCTGCGATTCCATCGTCACCGGGCGCGTAGTGAATTGCCCGAATTGCCACGGTTACCGCTTCGATGAAGCTCCCGAGCGCGTCATCGAGCAGGCCCGCCTCTTGGCCACAAGGCCCCAGCAAAGCGTGACGGCTCAGGATTTGTCCTGAGTCCTCGCCTGAAGTTGCTCCGACAATTTCCTCCACGCGGAGGCGGCGGCTAGCCGGGCCGCCTCGGGTTTTTGCGAAGCCAAAAGCCGGTCGGCTTTCGCAAAAGCGGCAGCCGTGGACGAATACTCCGAGGCGCTTCCACCGTAGACCATGGCGAGGATTTCCGAGATCGCGGCAGGGAGTTGGTTCTGGCGGTTGCCATCCGCCGCAAGCATCCACCGGTGCAACTGGAGTCGGGCCACCACCATAGGATCAAAGCTGGCATCGGTCTGCTGGCGGAGGATTTCAAAAGTCCGCTCCAGATGCGGAAGGGCACGCTCTCGGTCGGCATTGTCCGCCGACTTGAGAAAACTCTCCAGCGCCTGCGCGGAGTTCCATGCCGCTACTGCCGAGGCGATTGGTGGGAGATGGAATTCCTCTTGGAAAATCCGGTAGAGCGTCCACGCCAACGCAGAAGATTTCCGCGCTTGGGCATTTTCAAAAACCTCACACTCCAGAGCGGCCAACGCCGCCGGACGAAATCCCGCGAGCGATGGAAAGCGCGGCCAAAAGACATAGCCCGCCACAATCAGAAGCAGAAACAATAGCGCTCGTAGAAAAAACCTTTGCACGGGCAGGGATTCTTGGCGGCGATACACCATTTCGAAAAACCTTTTCTCCCGAACTTCGTGCTTCACCCCATGGTGATCGAGTGGCCATGGCGCGAATATGCCAGCGCGGTTGGTGGTGGCTCCATATTGCCGTCTCGATCTGAACGCGGCTCACAAGGAGAGCCATCAACCGCACTTCCTCCCCTGGGTGATCACCCCGTTTCCGGGCCGCATCTCAAGCTTACTTTGAAAATCATGAAACCATTTTTCGACCTGAATAAAACCGCCGGTCTTGTGCTAGCGACCTTGCTGAGCCTCTCATCCATGGGCTGCGACCTCGAAAGATCCCCGCGCGGTTTCCGCCTCCCCGACGGCAATATCGACAAAGGCAAAGAGACCTTCGTTTCCCTTCAATGCACTTCGTGCCATACCGTCGCCGGCGAGGATTTCCCCGCACCGGCCCACTTAAACATTCCCCTCGGTGGCGAAACCCCTCGCATCCGCACCTACGGGGAACTCGTCACCTCGATCATCAATCCCTCCCATATCATCAGCGCCCGCTACCGCGAGGAACTCCGCGAGGTGAAGGAATCTCCCATGAAAAATTTCAACGACACCATGACTGTCACGCAGATGATCGACCTCGTCGCGTTCCTCCAATCGCGCTACCGATTGATCTATCCCGACCAACGTCCACCCTACTATCCGTGGTGAGGCGCCCGCTTTTGTATTTGCCAGTCGGGGAACGCGGGTGCAGGTTGCCATCCGCAACGGGGCGTAGCTTAGCCTGGTAGAGCGCCTGGTTTGGGACCAGGAGGCCGGAGGTTCGAATCCTCTCGCCCCGATTTTCTTCTTCTGGATTCGTGCCAGTGCGCCCGCTTAGGGTCTCGGCGTGGAAACCGCCAGGCTCCAGGAAATGCCCCTCGACGAACGGCCCCGCGAAAAAGCGGAGCGCCACGGGTTCGAATCGCTCTCCGACGCCGAGCTTTTGGCGATCTTTATCCGCACCGGAGTTCCGGGAAAAAACGCCCTGCAAGTCGCGCGCGACCTGCTGCGCGACTGCGGATGTTTCGCCGAGCTTGCCCGATGCTCGCCGAAGGAAATCCGGCGACTGGCCAAAGGCATAGGCCCCGCGAAGTCGCTGGAAATGGCGGCCGCCTTCGAGATCGGCAAGCGCCTGGCGAAGGGAAAATCGATCGCACCCTTGCTCGACACGCCGGAGCGAGTCTACGCCGCCTATGGCGCCGAATTCATGGGACTGCGGCAGGAATCCCTCCGCGCCCTCTACCTCGACGCCCGCCTCCGACTCATTCGCGCCGAGGAGATCACCCGCGGATCGGTGAGCGAGTGCATGGCCCATCCGCGCGAGATTTTTCGACAGGCCATGATTCACAGCGCGTATGCCGTCGTGGTTTTGCACAACCACCCTAGCGGCGACCCTGCGCCCAGCGCGGCCGACATCCGCGTCACGCGTTCCCTCCGCGAGGCCGCCCAGCTTCTCCAGATCAACCTCGTGGACCACATCATCCTCGGCTCGCCCGACGGGGGTCGCGTGCCGTATTACAGCTTCAAAGAAGCCGGACACCTATGAACATCCATCCCACTGCAATTGTTTCCCCCGATGCGAAATTGGCTGACGACATCGTCATCGGCCCGGGTGTGATCATCGGAGAGCGCGTGGAAATAGGTTCGGGATGTCAGCTGCAGGCCCATGCTGTCATTGAGAGCGACACGACCATCGGATCCGGAAACTCGATCGGCTATGGCGCGGTGATTGGCGCGGCGCCGCAGGACTATGCCCACTCGGCGGCCATTCGAAGCACTGTTGTTATCGGAAACAACAACCGCATCCGCGAATACGCCACGATCCATCGTGGAACCAAAGAAGGCACGGTGACCCGCATCGGCAGCCAATGTTTTCTCATGGTCGGCGTGCATGTCGGCCACAACTGCGAGATCAGCGATGGCGCCATCATCACGAACAATGTCCTTCTCGCTGGTTATGTGCAGGTGGGTGAAAACGCGGTTCTCGGCGGCGGCGCGGTGTTCCATCAATTTATGCGAATCGGCCGCCGGGCGATGGTCGCGGGCGGGTCGCGGTTCAACAAAGACATCCCGCCCTACACGATCGGCGACAGTTACAACAAGATTCATGGCCTCAATGCGATCGGCCTGAAGCGCGCCGGCTTGGACAGCGCCCGGAGGATAGAAATCAAGCGCGCGTTCAGCTTGGTCTACCGGAGCAACAAGCCCTTCCGGGCCGCCGCGGAGGAGGCGCTGGCCTCCGAGTGGAGCTCCGAGGCGCGGGAGTTTTTCGAATTCATTCTTTCCTCTAAGCGCGGCGTCTGCGGCACGGGGGGACCTCGAGGTGATGCCGAGGAGACGGAATGACCAAATTCGCCGGACTTCGCTCGCCGTTGGCGGCTTACACGGTGCCGTTTTTTGTTTTCATGGGCGGTCTCATGTTGGCCTCCGCCATGCGTGCCACAGGCAGCGAGGTCTTTTGGCTCAAACATCCAGAATACTGGGTTTATCCGCTCCAAACAGCTCTCTGCGCGGCGGCGCTGGTTTTTTATTGGAGGCAATACGACTTCTCGAAACGCGGCGGCCTAGCGATCGCGACACTTGCCGGAGTGGTTGTGCTTGGCATCTGGATCGCGCCGCAAGCGGTGCTGGGGTTTTCCGCACGGACCGATGGCTTTGACCCGACCGTCTTCGGCGAAGGCTCGCTGCTTTATTGGATGACACTCGTCGCCCGCTTCGCCCGGCTCGTGGTGATCGTTCCGTTGGTGGAGGAGATTTTCTGGCGGGGATTTTTGATGCGATTTCTCATTCGGGAGGATTTCGAAAAAGCACGCATCGGGGAGTTTCAGTGGAAGGCGTTCCTTCTCGTCGCCGTGTTTTTCATGCTCGTCCACTCAATGGCGGATTGGCCGGCGGCGTTCCTCTGCGGGCTCATTTACAATTTTGTCGCCGTGAAAACCGGGAGCCTCGCGGCTTGCGTGGTGGCCCATGGTCTGACGAATCTTGGCCTCGGAGCCTACATCATGGCCACGCGCCAGTGGGGGTTTTGGTAAATGAACATCGGACTCGCCCAACTCAATCCAACCGTCGGCGATCTCGCCGGCAACGCCCGCAAGATCATCGACGCCTGCCGCGCCTTGGAAAAACGCGGCGCGACGATTGTCCTCACGCCTGAACTCGTCCTCACCGGCTATCCGCCGCAGGATCTTCTTTTCAAATCCGACTTCGTTCCAGCGAGCCTTCGCTTGCTCGACGAAATCCACGCCGAGGTCGGCTCTGCCGCGTGGATTGTAGGCTGCGTGCACCCGAATCCCTCGGAGCACGGCCGACCATTTTTTAATGCCGCTGCGATCCTTGAAAAAGGCCGCCCCCCGCGGTTCGTCTTCAAGTCGCTGCTTCCGACCTACGATGTCTTCAACGAGACGCGTTACTTCGAACCCAATTCCTCCCCCGCGCCTGTGGAGATCGGCGGGAGGCTTTTCGGGGTGACGATTTGCGAGGACATCTGGACGCCCGAGCATTTGCCGCGTCGGCTTTACTCCACGAATCCAGTCGAGACTTTGGTCGCTGCGGGAGCCACGGCGATTCTGAACCTGAGCGCCTCGCCGTTCCAAATCGGCAAACCAAAAATCCGCGAGGAAATGATCGCCGCCCAAGCGAAAAAACACGGCGTTCCGTTTTTCTACTGCAATGCTGTCGGTGGAAACGACCAGCTTGTCTTCGACGGAAATTCATTGGCCATCGACTCCGCCGGAAAAACCCTCCGCCGCTGGCCGGGCTTCCGTGAGTCAGTCGCCATGGTGGCCGACCCCGAATCCGCCGCACCCATCTCCGACCTCGAATCACTTCATCAAGCTCTCGTTCTCGGAATCCGCGACTACGCCGCGAAGTGTGGATTCCGTTCTGCCGTGCTGGGTTTGAGCGGTGGGATCGACAGTGCCGTGGTCGCCTGCCTCGCGGTGGAAGCCCTCGGCGCCGACAAGGTTACTGGCGTGGCAATGCCCTCCCCCTTCTCGTCGAGCCACAGCGTCGAGGATGCGCTCCAGCTCGCCCAAAACCTCGGAATGCCCTGCCTGAAAATTCCGATTGCAGAGAGCTTCGAGATTTTCAAAGCCCAGATGCGCCCTGCGTTTGGCGACAGCCCCGAGGATGCCACGGAGGAAAACATGCAGGCCCGCCTGCGCGGCCTCACGCTCATGTCACTCTCGAACAAGTTCGGCCACCTCCTGCT
>JBMTBF010000113.1:0-5138 GCA_049429585.1 Terrimicrobiaceae bacterium
TCGACGAGGCCTCCAAAAGCGGAATCCCGGAACCCAATGCCATGTCGCTCGCCACGGTCGACGCCTCAGGCCAGCCCGCTTGCCGCACGGTCCTCTTGAAGGATTTGGATGAGCGCGGATTTGTGTTTTTCACCAACTACACCAGCCGCAAAGGCCAACACCTCGCCGCCAATCCTCGCGCCGCCCTCCTCTTTCCCTGGATTGCCCTCCAGCGCCAAGTCGAAGTCGTCGGCCCTGTCGAAAAACTCACCGTTGAGGAATCCACCGCCTACTTCGACAGCCGCCCCCGCGGAAGCCGCATCGGCGCCTGGGTCTCGAACCAAAGCACCGAGATTCCATCCCGCGATTACCTTCTGGCCCGCAACGAAGAGTTCGAACAACGCTTCTCCGAGGGTCCGATCCCCAAGCCAGACTTCTGGGGCGGATTCCGCGTCATCCCGGAAACCATCGAATTCTGGCAAGGCGGACACGATCGACTCCACGACCGCTTCCGATATGCAAAAAAAAACCGCACATGGTTCCATGTGCGGTTGTCGCCGTAAAATATTTCGAAGGTGTTATTAGCGCTGCAAAAATTCGGAATTACGGCACAAACCAACGTAATGGTTCGTCTCGGGGATTAATCCCAGGGGTTGCATTTTTCAGATGACTGCTCATCAATAGCCTGCTTAAGAATCTGATTCGCAGGAAGCAAATCTGTTCTTTTCCGTTCAATAAATGACATAAATGCTCCCAGTGAGCCACGCTCGGGAAGCACGCGCTTGATTACCGAGGAAAAGGTTTCCGTTGGATTGATTTTTCATGCCTTCAGACGGTGATAAGCCACTTCATCCAAAGTGATCGTTTTCATGATCCACTTATACACGTATAGAAAAATGAGCCAATGGGCATTTCTCTCATCCGCGTGAAAGTATATCCTCGTAAAGCGCCTTCATCTGGCTCGCCACCTTCGGCCAAGTGAATTTCTGCTCCACCAATCGCCGCCCGCGTCCGCCCATTTCGATACGATCGGAATCGCTCATATCCAGCAGTGCCTGCAACCCGTCCCATTTCGCATTCCCCATTTCCCCATTTCGAATCTCAAGCGCAGCTTGAGCAGCAAACCCCTCGGGTAAATTGCACTCCGGAGTCATCACCACCGGCAACCCATAAGCCCACGCCTCGAGGACCGACATCGGCAACCCCTCACTGAAACTCGGCAGCACAAACGCATCCGCCCCCCGCAACAGTTGATCCTTCTCACCCCCAAACGCCGGACCATAGAAAACCACGTCTGCTCCCTCCGCCTCATGTGCTGTAGCGGAACATGGAACATGTTTCGATCTCTGCACAACTTTCAAACCCAGCTCCGAGCATAGCTCGATCAACTCCCCCTCATGCCCCCCTTGATCCCAACCTGCGATCACCAATTGCCATTCCCTGGAATTTTGAATGCCGGATTTTGGATTTTGAATTTCCGCCCAAGCCTTCAACAAACCCACCAACCCCTTCTTCGGATGAATCCTCCCCAGAAACAAAAGCCGCTTCCTCTCGGAGGCATTTCCCGTTTCCCATTTCCCATTTCCCATTTCCGCAAGCTCCACCCCATTCGGCACCACCTCGATCCTCTGCTTTAGCCCATAAGCCCGAATCGCATCCGCCTCCGCTTCGCATAGGGCATGCATACAGGCGGCATCCCGCATCACAGCGTTTTCAAAAAGCCAAGCCGCGATTCGTTTTTTCCATCGAGAGTTGGCAAGCGCCCATTTATCGAGCATCCCCCTTGGGGAAATCAGGTAAGGCGTTTTTTTAAGTTCCCATTGCCGCCGAGTGGCTACCGATGGGTATTGCCACAATCCATGCAGATGCAGCATATCCGAACTAGTCGCATCGAGAGCGGCATCCATCTTGGGGGAGTAAGCCATGGCACGAGGACCAAAATAAGGAAACGCCTCGGCGGATATAGGTTGCCATTTCTGAGCATCTTCTTCCCAATGCTTGTCTTGAAGCCCATAAACCCTCACATCTGCCCCGAGTTCGGCCAAGTTTTTTCCAAGAGAGCGCACACTCTCAAAAAGCCCACCCGCGTCGCGTGAAAGCGAGCCAGTTGTCATTCCAACCCTCATTTGCGAATCAAAATTTCCAGCAGCAGACGATCCAAAATTCCAAGGCCCTTGCTTGGGTGACTCATGGCCATCCTCACAGCCTCACGAACGCCCTGCGAAAAGCGCTCCGGCCCCCAATGGGATATGATGCTTTTGCTCGCAGCTCCCATGGCTTCCCTCTCAGTGAATGGCAGTTCGGCCAATCTTTCCATTGCAGCGGCCAATTCCTCGACGCTCGTGGGGTCGAAAGAAAATCCGTTGACTCCCTCTTCAAGCAATTCTTCAGCGGCCCCGACATTCTTACTCGAGAGAATCGGTAATCCGCACGCCATTGCCTCATTGATCACCAACCCCCAAGGCTCTTCCAAAGCCGGATGCACAAACGCACCGGCTCCGGCGTAAAACTCGCGAATTTCATCAACCTGTCGAAACCCTAAAAATACAACCAACCCGCCTTCGGCAGGAGCATTCAGTTTGTTGTTAGAATTCTGTTTCAAGTCACCCGACTGATCGCCATCCGAGAGCGACAGTCCGAGATTTACACAAAGTTCCTTCAACTCGGAACGCAGTTCGCCATCACCCAACATGACCAATGGCCAAGGCAGTGCTTTCTTGATCTGGATTTGCCCAACATACTTTGCATAAGCTTGGATTAATCGGGATAAATTTTTGCGCCTTACGAACCTGTTTGATGCCAAAAAATAAGGCGAATCCGAGCCATTATTGCGAGTGCGAGTCTTGCTGAAAAATGCATTATCCACAGCATTATACCCCAGCGACACACGCTCTTTCGGCAGGCCCAACTCAGCAAGGTAATCGCGATGGGATTCCCCACCACAAAGGCCTGCATCGCATAATCGCACGATACGGCCCTTGATCCATTCTCCCATAGACGATCTATCACCGTCTGCGCGGCGCGTCTCGCTCATCACAATTAATTTACAACCATAGCGCTTTGCCCATTTGATGGTTTCCAGCGACATGAAGTCTCCCCACCCATTCACAAAAACGACATCCGGTGCACAGCGATCCAAAGTTCGCTCCAGATAAGCACGCAAGGCTTGCCGCTCCTCTCGCCCGCGCAAATTGACCTCAGGCAGTGAAATTTTTTCAAAGCCGAATTGGTTGGCTGCCTCGCTTGGATCCCAGCCGTAAGTCCGCGACTTGGCGTGAAGCTCCAAGCCTTTGACTTCAAAATCCATCGATGCGGCCACAGCCGCCACTCGGGCCACATGATAAGGACCGAAGTGGTCGAAAACAAATACCACTCTCACGCTTCGCCCTTTGTTCGCAGGTCCACAAACCACCGGCGTTTTCCTGCACGGGTGGTGACCAAATCCTCGACCGCTTCGATTTTTGCCTTTCCCAACAAAGGCGAAATTTGCCCCATGCGATGCCTGATGCGGGACTCCACCTCGGAGTTGTATCCATTGCGTGTCACCAGCAGAATTCTTGTTCCCTGATCCTCCAAAATCATTTGAATATTGAGAACCGAGGGTTCTTGATGCGCGCAGTGAAAAACGGCCACGCTATGCACAGATGTGCCATCCTCAAGTGAAACCATATCATTAATCCGCCCATGAAGTTTTTCAAAACTTATTACATGGCCCTTCACTGATTTATGCACACCACCCAAGTTATCGCCTTGCCTATAACGGACTAAAGGTAAATACCTCCGATAAAGGGAAGTCACCAAGGCCGCACCACCATGGTCTGACAAATTTGGTAAACTGTCATTTGCATCTTTGAAATTCCCAAGCCGCTCTTCAACATCCGATACCGTTTGCTCCACCGTCTCCAAAAAATTATACTCGCCAAAGACCTGAAAAGGCTCCGTCCCCAGCTTCATCCCCACATGCCCAAAGTCCACGCCACCAAATTCCTGAATCACAGGGCAGCCGAAGACCTCGCCCAGCAATTCAAAGCTGTCTTCCCTCGGCGCGGGTTCCGCGCACGGCATCACAAATTTTAAACCCAACGCCTTAAAATCCTTCCACTTCTCAGGCAAAGACCGAATAAAATAATCCAGCACCGCACTATATCCGATCAGACCCGCAGGCCGGTATCGCAAAAGTTCTTCCGCATACCTACTGCATAATTCTGGCGACAACGCATAGGCATCCACTCGTTTGTAGCCAAGCGCCATATCCTTGGCTTTTCGAATAAAATGATTCCAATGCCGCCGCCACCCCGTTCCGAGCAAATGCGAATGCCCCCAAATCAAGAATAACCGATCCGAGGGGCTATACCCGACCCGATGCCATAGCACGAGTTTCAACATTCGGATTATGCCGTCTTCACTATTCCACACGCCAAACTTCACGGGATTTCCCGTTGATCCACCCGTCATTCGCCACAAATCGGGAGGACCAGAGCGACGCACAAATTCCTCCTTGTGATCTTGGAGGATTTCACGGGTGAGTTCCGGAATTTTGAAAAAATCTTCCCAATTTTCGATCTCCGAAGGCGCCCGCCCCTCCGCCACAATTCTCCCGTAATACGGCACATCCCGGACGGCATCCCTCCACACTTCCTGAATTTTGCTCATCTGAAGATTCGACAAATCCGAATCTCCGCGTGCCTGCATTCCACGCCAACATTCTTGGGCTGCCGCAAAATCCCGCCTCGCTTTTGGAAAAAGAAAGTTCAAATTCATTTCGAAAATCGGCGCCAAAATCTTACCTCTCACCATGCGTGCGAGCCCAAACAGTCAGCAGGATGTATCCGAAGATGAATGGATACAATGTAATGAAGGTAATATCCCTGCCTAGGTTGAATGTCAGCACGCAACCAATGAAGAAAAGTAGCATTCGGCCCATCTTTTCTCCCTTCAAATCCTGCCGCGCTAGAATCGCCACCCAACAAGCCATGAGAAACGCCGCGAAAATTGGTCCGAAGAATATCCCAAAATTCACCACGCCTTGACCAATCATCCCGGTGGAGATCGTGGCACCTACACCTGCCGAGGCCTCGCTGGCTTGAGCAAATGTCTGCCCGCGTGCTATGGCGTAATCAATGCCAATCATCTGCTTATTCGGCCAGAGAGTGCGAGGA
>JBMTBF010000114.1:0-5121 GCA_049429585.1 Terrimicrobiaceae bacterium
TTTACGCGGTTGGTTGTCTGCTTTTCATCCCCGCCGGCAACGCCCGCGACTTTTCATTTTTCCTCGCCGCCTATTTTATCATGACGAGTGGCCTTGCATTTTTGGAGACCACCGCCAATCCCTACATCCTCTCGATGGGGCCGGAGGAAACTGCGGCGCGTCGTTTGAATTTCGCCCAAGCTTTCAATCCGGTTGGTTCCCTTCTCGGGATGTTTGTTGCCAAGGATTTCATTCTGGGCCGCTTGGATTCGACGGATGAGACGGCCCGCCGCGCGATGGCCGCAGCCGACCCCGCCGCCTTCGAAAAAATCCAAATCGCCGATCTGGCTGTGATCGTCGGGCCGTATGCCATCCTCGGCGGCGTTGTGCTTTTGGCGATGTTTGCCTTCGCTCTGGCCAAGCTGCCGGATTCGACCTCCGCAGAGTCGCGTGAAAGCACAGTCGCCGCATCGATCGGTCGATTGTTGCGCACACCCGACTATGTCTGGGGCGTCGTCGCGCAGGCGTTTTATGTCGGCGTTCAAATCATGGTCTGGACCTTCGTGATCCAATACGCGGTGAATGAAATCGGCCTCTCCGCCAAAACCGCCCAAGGTTGGAACATCGTGGCGATGCTGGTTTTTGTCTCGAGCCGGTTCGTCTGCACCTACCTCCTGAAATATCTGAACCCCGGCCTGCTTCTCACCTTCCTTGCCATCGCCGGGGGGGCGTTGGTGATAGGGGCGATCTTCATCAAGGGAATGACTGGCCTCTACTGCCTCGTTGGCGTATCCGCCTGCATGTCGCTCATGTTCCCAACCATCTACGGCATTGCCCTCTCCGGGTTGGGCGACGACGCTAAACTCGGCTCGGCGGGCCTCATTTTCGCCATCGGCGGCGGATGCCTCATGCCGCCGCTTCAGGCGTTGATCATGGACGGCTCTGCTTGGGGGCCGATTTCCGCCACGCGCGCCTCGTTCCTCCTGCCTTTTGCTTGTTTCGTGGTCATCGCCGCCTACGGCTACTCGGTGGCCCGCCGCAAGGCTTGAGGTCGCGATGGCACCGGAGTTGCCGGGAAACGCAATTGCCGATACGAAAGAGAAAATCGCATGGACTTTCAGCGTTTGATCTCACTCCCGCCCGCCATGGCGGAATTCTTCCCGGCCTCTCCGGAGGGGAGGAATTGGTTCGCTGCCTGCGACCCTGCGGGCTCAAAACTCGGCTCTGGAGGCGGCGTCGCCCATCTCCTCGCCTCGGCCTGGCGCGCGTCAGGTGGTAAAGAATCCTTTGATGACTGGTGTGATTCCGGCCTGAAACTCGCCCTCATGGCCGGTGGACAAAGCCGCCGTCTCCCCGCCTACGCAGCCACGGGCAAAATCCTGATGCCGTTCCCTGCACTTCGCTGGGCTGAAGGGCAACGGCTGGACCAAACCCTCCTCGATGTCCAGTTCCCCGGCTTCCGCCATATCGCCGCTGCCGCGCCCTCCTCGAGCCGTGTGATGCTCGCGAGCGGCGATGTTTTGCTCCGCTTCCCGCCAAAACTCCCTCCCATGCCCGAGGCCGATGTGATCGGGTTGGGAATGTGGGTGGATGCCGAGACCGCCTCGCACTTTGGCGTATTTTTCTCACCGCGCGAACGCCCCGACCAGCTCGCCTACTTCCTCCAAAAACCCAAGCCTGCCGAAATCCTCGCGCGCGCCGTGGATCATTTGTTTCTCGTCGATACCGGCCTCTGGCTCCTGAGCGCGCGGGCGGTCTCGGTGCTCTTCAAAAAATGCGGGTGGGACGCCGAGCGCGGCGATTTTCCAAGCGGTGTGCCTGGATTTTACGAACTCTACGCTGGCATGGGGCCCTGCCTCGGCACTGATCCCTTCGAGCATGACGCCGACATCTCGCCTCTTTCCTGCGCGGTCGTCCCGCTCCCCGAAGCGGAGTTTTACCACTTCGGCACGAGCCGCCAGATGATCGAATCCGTCTCGGCGCTGCAAAACCGAACCCTCGACCAGCGCGGCCAATCGCCGCTCGCCCTCAAGCCGCACCCTGAGATGTTCGTGCTCAACTCGGATTTTGCGTTCGCCTCGCGCACGCCCGAAAACAAGACGGTCTGGGTGGAAAACAGCGTCCTGCCCGGTGACATGCCTCTCGCCTCGGGCAATGTCCTCACCAACCTCCCTGAGGGCGTCGGCCGATTCCGCATGGCACCTGGCCAGTGCGTCGATACCCCGCCCGTCGGCGATCAAAACCTCGTCGTGCGCGTCTATGGAATCGACGATTCCTTCAAGGGCGCGATCGGTGATCCCGCCACAATGTTCCTCGGCGAGCCGCTGTTGAAATGGTTCGAACGGCGGGGACTCACTCTCGCGCAAGCCGGTCTCGCTCCCGGGACTGACATCCAAAACGCGAAGCTCTTTCCTGTTGTCGATTCCTCCGACCCGCTCGCTCGTCTCATCGAATGGATGGGCCTGCCCGAAGCCTCCGGCGACTCCGCAATGCTCGCGCTCTGGAAAAACAGCGAGCGCCTCTCCGCGCAGGAAATCACCGAGCGTTTTTCGCCCTCTCGCCTTCTCCAGACTCGCCGGGGTCTGATCGCCACGGCTGTGCCATTGATCCATTCACACCGTGCGAGGAACGCCTTCCACCGCCTCGATCTTGACAACGCCGCCTCGTTTTTTTCCGGGTCTGCCGCTCCGGTTCCTGAGGTTTTGGAAATCCCCGTTGCGGCACGCCTCGAGGATTTGGCCGAAACGATGTTCGCCGCACGCATTGCGTCCCTGCGGGGCGATGCCAAAAAATCCGCAAACCTCGAGAAGAGTGCCTTCGAATCCCTCTCACGCACGATTTCCGGAGCGATGGCCGCCCAGCCATGCGCGCCTATACGCAATGCGGTGGAGGACCAGATCGTCTGGGGCCGAAGCCCGATCCGCGTCGATCTCGCAGGTGGTTGGTCGGACACCCCGCCCTATTGCCTGAAACACGGTGGCGCGGTGGTGAATGTCGCGCTGGAACTGAACGGCCAGCCGCCGATTCAGGTTTTTGCAAGAGTCACCTCGGAGCGCCAGCTCGTCATTCGCTCGATTGATCTCGGAGCTCAGACACGCATCGAGAACTTCCAAGACCTCGAGGATTGCGCGAAAGTGGGCGGGGAGTTTTCCCTCGCCAAAGCCGCGCTTTCCCTTGCGGGTTTCCACCCCCGATTCAGCGCCCACACCGGCGCGAAATCCCTCGACCAACTCCTCGGGGAATTTGGCGGCGGGCTTGAAATTTCCCTCCTCGCCGCGACTCCCAAAGGCTCGGGCCTGGGTACGAGCAGCATCCTCTCCGCCACGCTTCTGGGAACTCTCTCCGAGGTCTGCGGGCTCGGTTGGAACCACTCCGAAATCACCTCTCGCACGATGGTGCTTGAGCAACTCCTCACCACCGGCGGTGGATGGCAGGATCAGGCGGGCGGTATCCACCCCAGCCTGAAAATGGTGGAGACCTCGCCCGGCCTTGCCCAGCAAGCGTCCGTGCGCTGGCTTCCCGACCACTTCCTGGCGGAGGCACTCAACAACGGCACCGCGCTCCTTTACTACACCGGTCTCACCCGCGTGGCGAAATCGATCCTGCAGGACATCGTGCGCGGGATGTTCCTGAACCGGGCCGACACGCTGGCGATCCTCGACGACATCTCGGCCCACGCGCGCGAGTCGTTCGACCAGCTTCACCGCCAATCGTGGGATGACTTCTGCCGTGTCGTCCGCCGGAGTTGGGAACTCAACTGCGCGCTCGATCCGGGCACAAACCCTCCCGCAGTGCGTGAAATCCTCGCGAGCGTCGCCGACTGGACCGCCGCCGCGAAGCTCCCGGGTGCCGGCGGTGGCGGTTATGTTTTCCTCCTCGCCAAGGATGTCGATGCCGCCGCCCGCATCCGCCGCGAACTCACCGAACGCCCTCCGAATCCCCGCGCGCGTTTTGTAAAAATGAAAATCTCCCCGACCGGATTCCAGGTGACCCGCAGCTGAGTGTGCATCCCGTTTTTTTAAATTAAAGTCCCAGCGAAACCCGTCGATTTCTTCTTGTAGGAGGACACTGCGATGATCGACGACCACTACAAAATGGGACTGATGGCGGCGGAGGGTTATCTGGAACTCGGGATGCCCGAGGAGGCGCTCCGCGAATTTCAAAATCTTCCGCGCGATGTGAAGCTCGGGGTCGAGGGGCTCACGCTCCTCATGGAAATCCACCGCGTGGAGGAGGAGTGGGAGGCCATGGAATCGGTCGCCGAACGCCTCTGGGAGGCGGAGCCGGAAAATGTCGCCCATTGGATCGATTGGGCGATTGCGCTCCGCCTTTCCAATTCGCCCAAGAGCGCGCGTGTCCTCCTGCTTGAAGCGCTCGAGAAATTCCCCGAGGAAGCCCTGATCCACTACCACCTCGCCTGCTGCGAATGCCAACTCGGCAACCTCCCCAGCGCTCGCGAGCATTTGATGGAGTCTAAAAAACGCTGCCGCATCTGCCGCGTCCTCGCCCTCACCGACGAGGGGGAACTCCAGCCGATCTGGACGGATTACTCCGCGCCGCAGTTCCAATCCTGACTCTCACCGGCCGCGTTTGGGTTTTTCCACCCAGTTGACCTGCTCGCTGGAATCGAGTTCTTGAAATCCATCCGGCGCGAGAGGTTGGCTATCCTCCAATCCCTCCGATGCATGGCGCTCTGGGTGAAGGCGCACCCAGGAAACAACAGGAATCCAATGCTCACTGCCGAGTTCCAAGCATTTCCTCCCATGAACGGGGTGGTGGACGATCCGGCAATCCTTTGTAACACAAAAATCGGTGCTGGCCGAGGCTCGGAGTATTTTCATTCGGGCAAAATCCTGCCTAGCGCGCGATCCCGCTATGGGGTGAAATTCGCGCTCCATGGCTTGCGCCCGATGGGGTTAATACCTAGCTTGATCGGCTCATGCGACGATGGTTGTTTTGGATTTTTTTGTTTCTGTTCGTCTCCGCGCTGGTCGCGGTGCCGGACTTTAAGCGCGCCAATACCATGGTCGCGGATGGGTTTGACCTCCCCGTGGGCAAGCCTCCGGGCGAAGGCTACTACATGGCGCGGGGTTTTCTATCTTACCATCCAGGAGAGGATTGGAACGATGTTCGGGGTGGAAA
>JBMTBF010000115.1:0-5022 GCA_049429585.1 Terrimicrobiaceae bacterium
CCCGACAAGACATGCGAAATCATCCAGCGACTCGGGCTCTACCGGAATGAGCGACTCTGAAAAAACGGCCCGCCTTTGCGCCTCAGCGGCGGCTGACAAAAAAGCAGGCGACATCGTTCTTCTGGACATGCGGGGCGTCTCGGATTTCACCGATTTCTTTTTGATCTGCTCGGGTTCCTCGGAGCCTCAACTCAAAGCCATCTCCTCCGCCATCCGCGAAAAAACCCGCGACGAACTGGATATCCGGCCCAACGCCGCGGACGGCTTTCCCGCCAGCCAGTGGATCGTGATCGATTACGGCGATGTGATTTGCCACCTCTTCCTCGAATCCCGCCGCGGCTTTTACGACCTTGAAGGCCTCTGGAGCGACGCCAAGAGAGTGGAACTCGATTCCTGACCAAACCATGGACGGCGTCGAGGATGTCGAAATCGAGTGCCCCTACTGCGGGGAGGTTTTCGGCATCCTGGTAGATACCGGATTCGGCACTCTGGAAATGATCGAGGACTGCTCGGTTTGCTGCCACCCGATCCAACTTACGATCCGCTTCGAGGGCGGCGAAATGGTCACCCTCGACGCCCGCGCCGCGTAAACTCCATGACGGCGGATTTCCTTTTCGACCGCCCTGGACGCCCTGCGGCATTGGCTGGAAGGGTTTTTTCCATCGGCTTGCTCCTTGCAGGTTACTCGGCGATTTGCTGGCTGGCTTTTTCGGAGTCGCTCCGGAATTGGGAAAAAATCTGGGGCTATCGCGAAACATTCTGGAACGGTTGGGTCACCACCGTTCAAATCTCGGCCGGCGCACTCATCCTGAGCACTCTGCTTGGTGCCGCCACGGCGATCGCTCGGAGATCGAGCTTCCTTCCGCTCCGCTACACGGCCGCTGCGTATGTTGAAACCGTGCGGGGCCTGCCTCTCATGGTCCTAGTTCTATTCGGATTCTACGGCGTCGCCAATGCGGTTGGCTGGCAGGATCGCATCTCGGCGGGCATCGTGATTCTCTCACTTTTCAGTGGAGCCTACATCGCCGAGATGATCCGTTCGGGTATCGAAAGTGTCGGCCGCTCCCAATGGGACTCCGCCCGCGCCATCGGCCTGACACCCGCACAGGCCTACCGGTTCGTTGTTTTTCCACAGGTTCTCCGTCAAATCCTTCCGCCCCTAGCGGGCCAGTTCTCATCCCTTATCAAGGATTCCTCTTTGCTCTATATCATCGGAATCCCGGAGCTGACATTCGCCGCGAATCAAGTGAACTCCGCGACCTACAGCACATTCGAGAGTTTCGTTCCGCTAGGCGTCTGCTACCTTGTTCTCACACTTCCAGTGTCACTCTGGACTAAGCACCTGGAACACCGCACCCGATATGAAACCTGAACTCTCCATAATTGCGTCGATGCTCCTCGTCGGCTGTCATACCGTGGAGACCTTCAATCAGGAAATGCCTCCGGAATATATGACCGCCACGCGCGCCGATTTCTTCGCACGCGGTCCGGCCCAAGCCACTCCCCCCGAAAAAATCGAGAAGGATGTCTTTGTCAAAGTGCTGAAAAAAGATTCCGGCTTTGCCGTGGTGAAGCTGCTGGATGGCCGGACGGGTTATATCCCCTATGTGGAATTGAAGCCGGCACCACCCGAGGCCCCGGATGTCCCCTTCGATCCGGCCATTATCGAGGAAATCGTGGAGGTCCCCCTCCCCGACTTCGCTGCGATTCCCGATGAGTTGCCCGAAAAACTCCGCAAGAGATGAAAATCTCCCTCCGCGGAGTCGCCAAATCGTTCGGCAAGCAAACCGTTTTCCGCTCCCTCGACTTCGATGTGGAGTTTGAACACACGCTGGCACTCGTTGGCCCCTCTGGCGGCGGAAAATCCACTCTACTGCGACTTCTCGCGGGCCTTGATCTCCCCGATTCCGGCGAAATTTACATCGACGGCAAGCGTCTGCCTTTGGACGAAACCGGTCTACGCGCCCATCGCCAAAAGATCGGCATCGTCTTCCAAGCCTACAATCTCTTCCCCCACCTCAGCGCCCTTCAAAACATCCGCCTCCCCTTGGAGCAGGTTCACCGACTTCCCCCGCAGGAAGCCAAATCACGCGCCAACCAATTCCTCGCCCGGTTCCTTTTGCTCGACCATGCGGACAAACAACCCGCCCAACTCAGCGGTGGACAGCGCCAGCGCGTCGCCATCGCGCGGGCACTCGCCGTCGATCCCGCATTTCTCCTCCTCGATGAACCCACCTCCGCCCTCGACCCCGAAATGACCGCCGAGGTTTTGGATGTCATCGCCGAGCTGCGCAGCTCCGGGAAACCCATCGTCCTCGTGACCCATGAAATGGGCTTCGCCAGGCACACCGCCGACCTCGTCGCTCTGGTGGCCGATGGAGGCGTTCCCGAATGCTCCCCGGCAGGCGAGTTTTTCGAGCAACCCCGCCACGATGCCACGCAGCGCTTCTTGCAGCGCGTGCTGAAATACTGACTGGGGATTTCCGGCTTTTCCTCAAACCCGCACACCACTAGCTTCCGCCGCAGAACAACCAAAGCGCATGCCAAAGGACAGACTCCGCCTCGACGACCTCGACCAGTCGAAATCCATCACGCAGGACGAATACAAATCCAAGTTGCGCACACTGCAACTGGAGTTACTCTCGATGCAACTCCAACTCCTCGAGAAAAAAATCCCCGTCGTTTTTCTGATGGAAGGCCCCGATGCCGCTGGCAAGGGCGGCACGATCAAACGCGTTTTCGAACGCCTCGACCCGCGACTTCTCTCCGTCCACTCGATCAACAAACCCACCGAGGAGGAATTCGCCCGGCACTACATGTGGCGCTTCTGGAACAAACTCCCCGCGCGCGGCCACATCGCGGTCTTCGACCGCTCGTGGTATGGACGCGTTCTCGTCGAACGCGTCGAGGGTTTCTGCACCACCGAAGCCTGGAAGCGCGCCTACGAGGAAATCAACCAGTTCGAAAAAATGCTCGTCGATGACGGCACGGTCCTCATCAAGATCTGGCTCCACATTACAAAAGACGAGCAACTCGACCGCTTCAAACGCCGCGAGGCCGATCCCTACAAACACTGGAAAATCGGCGACGAGGATTGGCGCAACCGCAAGAGCTGGGATGAGCACATCGAGGCCGCCGAGGACATGTTCGAAAAAACCAGCACCGACATCGCCCCTTGGACGGTCATTCCGGCCAACTACAAGTGGTATGCGCGGATCAAGACCCTCAAGACCGTCTGCCGCGAGTTCGCCAAGGCAGTCGGCAAATAGCCCCTACCAAAGCGGCGAAGGATATTCTCCCGAAGCCGCCAACTTCGCCAGCGAGTGCGCCACGACAGGCCGGTCCTCGCGATAAGTCACGCCGAACCACGGACTCTCGACCGGCAACACACGCACGGAAGCCTCCCCCGCATCGATCATCTCCGCCACCGCGCTGGGAATGTAGAACTCCGGCTTTTCCTCACCCGCATGGGCATCTAAAAAACGAATCAATCCGGATTCCAACAAAGGGAAAACCGCCGGAGTGAATCCCCAGCAATTCATCGAAACCCGCTCTGCGCCTTGAAATCGGGCCCCATCCGCCGAATCGACGATGCATCCCCCCACCCGTTCCAGCTTCGTGTGCTCCCGCACCGAAACCAGCAAGCCCTCGGCGTCCGTCTGGCAAACGCCGCGCGACACACTGCCATTCTCGGAGAGGGTCGATTCCAAACGGAACCCGGCCATGCAAAACCGCGTGCTGTTTTCATCCAAGCCCCCCAAATACTCCCCCGCCGCCGCAATCGCCGGGCGGCCATAAAAATCGTCAGCATTGATCGCAAGAAACGGAGAGCCCACCGCCTCGCGCGCACACCAAATTGCGTGACCCGTTCCCCAAGGCTTCACACGACCCTCTGGAACCGAAAAACCGCCTGGCAGATCGTTGAGCTGTTGGAAGGCATAGGCGACCTCGATCCGATCCTCAAAGCAACGCCCGACTCGTTCGCGAAAGTCTTCCTCGAATTCCCGGCGAATCACAAAAACCACGCGCGAGAACCCCGACCGCACCGCATCGAAAACCGAGTAATCCAGCAATGTCTCGCCATTGGGCCCTACCCCATCCATTTGCTTGAGCCCCCCATAGCGGCTCCCCATGCCCGCCGCCAAAACAACAAGAGTGGAATTCATAATGTGAAAATCTCGGGCCGGCGAGATTCGAACTCGCGACCTCCTCGTCCCGAACGAGGCGCTCTACCAAGCTGAGCCACGGCCCGATCTATTTATATAAAACGATTTACAATGTTATTACTAACCACCAAAATCCCGCTTGTCACCCGTTTTTGAAACCCGATCGGTTTAGGCCATGAGCGATGACCGGAAAACACGGGGGCGAGGAGGAAAGCAGTCTGTTTGGAAGAAGTGCGGTCCATTTTTGTATCGTTATCGAGAAGCCAAGTAATTTGCCTTGGTTAAAGACAAAGGCAAGCAGGTTCGCCAATGTCTTGAGACTATCGACCTTCAACTTGCCAGGCGCAAACTGGCGAAATTCCGGCAATACCAAGAGAAGGTGAATCCCACCGAATCGGGTCGGACCATTTCTCAACAGGTTGAAATTTTAAAAAGGGTCTCACAGGCGAACCCTGCACCATAGCCATCGCCAAACGCTCCCTCCGCGACCTGGTGGATTTTTTTGGTGGTGACACCCTCCTCCGTAAGGTTGTCCCATCATCCTGCAAGGAATGGGTCGGCAAGTTGGATTCCACAGACTTGTCAGCGGATTCAAAAAATAAACGCATCCAGCATGGGAGGGCGTTTTTTCAGTCGGCCTTGGACGACCAGGTGATTCCCTCCAACCCAATGGCCGCGATTAAATACTTCACTCGACCCGACCCGACCCGATTGACACCCTCGGATGAGCAGTTCCGCGCCATCGTGCAGGACCTCCGCTCCCAGGTTTGGAATGGGCATGGCCGCTCCCGTTGCGGACAATGTGGTGGAATTTCATAGGGAGGCGACTGCGTGAAAAAGGCCGCCTCCAAGTGAA
>JBMTBF010000116.1:0-5019 GCA_049429585.1 Terrimicrobiaceae bacterium
ACAAGGAGAACGAGATCGAACTCGCGCAGGCCAAGGAGGCCATCGAACGCAACGCGTCCTCGCTCCGCATGATCCTCGACAACATGCCGATCCCCGTCACCACCAGTCGAACGACCGGCGATGGGGAAATGACACTCATCAATAAAGAATTCACCCGGCTCCTCGGTTACACGATCGAGGATGCGCCGACCATTGCCCGGCTTGTGGAATTAAATTTCCCCGATCCCGAGGTGCAGGCTCAGGGCATGGCGTGGTGGAGGGATTTGGTTGCGCATTCCAAGGACAACCCCACACCTGCTCGGGGTGTGCCCTTCCATGTGCGCGCCAATGATGGCAAATACCGGGATTTTTCTGCCAATGCCACGGTCGTCGGGGACACGCTGATTCTCGCCAGTCACGACATTACGGAACTGCTCGAGAGCCGCAAAAACCTCGAGTGGATGCTGGAAAACATCCCCGTTCCAGCGCTGGTGGTGGATTTGGCAGTGCCTTATGAAAGCCAGACATTTCTCCTGCTGAATCGTAAGATCACAGAGACCTTTGGCTACTCGATAGAGGACACGCCGAGTTCCCGGGTTTGGATGGAGAGCGCTTATCCTGACGCGACCTACCGAACTATGGTTCTCGATTGGTGGCGTGATGCGTTAAAGGAAGCTGGGAACGGAGATGGCATGGTGAAAGATGCCGAATTTCATCTTATCGCCAAGGACGGCACGCGTCGCGATGTCGTTTACAACGGCTATCTCGCCGGAACCTTTCTGGTCCTCACCCTGCGCGATATCACAGAGCAAAAAAAAGCCGCCGCCGAGCTGGAAGCTGCCTACCGCACGGAGTCCATCCTCCGGAGCGAAGCCGAGCGGATTGCGCGGGCGAGAAGCCGCTTTCTCGCAGGCGTGAGCCACGAAATCCGCACGCCGATCAGTGCGTTGGTGAATCTTTCCCAATCCCTGCTGATGGAAAGCGAGAAGTATGCCCTCCCCGGGGAATTTCTAGAGCACCTGGAAAAAGTCCGCGCCGGCGGCCAATACCTGAATCTGATCCTAACCAACCTGCTCGATCTCTCCGCCGCCGGGTCTGGCCACACGCCCGTGCGGCCTCAGAATTTCTATCTTCGAGATTGGGTGGAGGACATCGGAGCGCTCATCGAAGCGATTGCGCGGGGGCGCTCCACCGAGATCATCTGGAGCCTGCCTGAGGACGAGAATGAGAAATTCAGCACGGATGCAGTCAGGCTTTCCCAAATCCTCCTGAACCTGGCCCAAAACGCCGTGAAATTTTGCGTGAAGCCAAACGCGAGGATTTGGATTTCGATTTCCAAAAAGGGCTCGTCCTTGGAATTGAGCATTACCGACGAAGGGCCGGGGATTCCGCCAGGGAAGCTCGACGAGCTTTTCAAGGAATTCGGACAAAGTGATACCAACACAAACCTCATGGATCGTGGCGTCGGCCTAGGACTCGCCGTGGTGCGGCAGAATGTCTCGCTCCTCGGAGGTGGAATCTCGGCGCGCCCCGTCGAGCCAAGCGGAATTTGTTTTCAAATCACCGTGCCGGAGTTGCACAAACAGCCTACGCCTTGAATCCATGCGAACTCTGATTGTCGATGACAGCAAGACCGATCGCGCCGCACTTCGCGGAATGCTCGAGCGAGTATCGGCTGTGTCCACAGTGAGCGAGGCGGAATGTCTCGATCAGGCCAGGGGAGTTCTTTCCGGAGAGGCTGTCGACCTGGTTTTCCTCGACATCGAGATCGGACGCGAAAATGGCTTCTCGCTTCTCGAATCCGTAGGCCGGGATCGGCGAGTGATTTTTACCACCGTCCACACTGGCTATGGCGGGCAGGCGTTTGATTCCGATGCGGTGGATTATATTGTGAAGCCGGTCACCGAGGATCGGCTTCTCCGCGCGTTGACCCGGGCGGCAGCCTCGTTCGGCAAATCCACCGAGCCGCTGACGCGCGTGCCGGTTCATCGCAGCGGGTCGGCCCGTAAGTTTCTCGCGCTCGAGACGATCTCGGCTGTCACCGCCGAGGGGAACTACTCACGCGTGGTGTGTGGTTCGATGGAATATCCCGACCACCGCCGCCTGCGGGAGTGGGGAAAACTCCTCGCCGATTTTCCGGTCGAGCGCCTCGACCGTTCGACGCTTGTTCGCTTGGATCATATCGAGGAAATCGTTCCGCTGGGGCTTGGAGCCACCTTGGTTTTGAAACACAACGCCAGAATCGAACTCGGCCGCACCGCAAACGAACGGCTCCGCGAGGTTCTCGAGTAAACTCTCACCCGCCCGAAGCCCACTTAATAGAGCCTGTTTATGCGGATTCGCACAAAATAATGCGGATTCGCACAATAAGGAATTCCTCTCATTGAATTACAAGCGGAGTTGCGCAAATGTGCGCACAGATCGCGGGCGTGCCTCGCAATCTAAAAAACTAAAAACTCACAACACTATGCCTAGAATCGCCGACCCTAATCGCAAACTTCGCGGAAAGCTCAACCTGACGATCCACCCTGAAATTCGTGATTTCGCGGAGCAGCTCGCCTTCAAGCGCCGCCGTTCCGTTTCGCAATTGTTTGAGGATCTGGTGGAAGCCGAGTGGTTCCGCTATCAAGCCGCCCAGCAGGGCGCGCCGGCTCCCCAATATCCGCAGGCTGCCTATTACGGCATGCCAAAGATGTAAGTATCAGGTTTCGAATAGCCTCAAGAAGCAGCGCCGTTTGCAAAAAACGGCGCTTGTTTTTTTAGGGGGCGATCAACGTTCGCGGGCGACGATGCGGTAACCGCGAATGCGCAGGAATTCTGGAACATCCCCCGAGGTCATCTCCGCATCGGTGAGAGGCACAAGTTCATGGACTGTGCCGACGCGCGCAAATGATCGATCCTTGATCTCGAGCGATTCGCCCTCGGGAGCTTTGGCGAGCAGTGTCGCGCCGTCTTCGATGACGACATTCTCGAGAGTGACATCCCCCTCCAGCACGAGGGTTGACTCTCCGGAGATTGATCCGCCGGAAATTCTGGCCCGCACATCGGCGAGCGTCAGGGCGAAGGAGGGCCGCAAAATCACACGCGGGCCTGGAACGATCGGGATGCCGTGGAGGGTTTTCTGCGGGGCTTCGATGACATCCATTCCGGCGGCGCGGAGTTTCATACGGCCGGCGAGGTAAAAGTCGTTCTCGGCGCTGGAGGCGCTTTCGGCGGGGCCGTTCGTGGCGACTTTCGAGGCAGCATCGACGAGGTTGTTTTTGCAGGCG
This sequence comes from Terrimicrobiaceae bacterium, assembly GCA_049429585.1. Taxonomy (GTDB): domain Bacteria; phylum Verrucomicrobiota; class Verrucomicrobiia; order Chthoniobacterales; family Terrimicrobiaceae; genus UBA967. Next base: position 3,249 of record JBMTBF010000116.1, read on the forward strand.
CTGAAACACCACACGCGGTCGAAGATGGTGACGCCGACCTTTTCTCCGGAGACGAATGACTTCGGCAAATCCTGCATCAAAGTCTCGAGGCGCGCGGGTTTTTTGAACTTGGTGCGCGAGGCGTCGGCGAACTTGGGGTTCACGAATTCGGCGATCACGCCGCCGGAGGATTCCAAGACGCGGAGGTAGGGCTCGAGGCGGACGACGAGGAGGTTGATATTCCCGGGGAAACGCGAGAAGCCGTTTGGCTCCGCGACATCGCCGGCGGGGTTCACCGTCTCGCGGAGGAGCGGGTCGAGGTAGTTGTATTCGACATTGAGCGTGAGGTCGGGCGCGCCGGATTTTTTGAGCCGCGCGATGCCGCCGACCGCCTCGCCGGGAATGCGGTTCACGGCGATTGAGTTGAAGTCGTAGCCGCGAAGTTCGGAAACCCCGAGCGCGGCGAGCGCCGCGTTGAAGACCTGGCCATTGGTGTCCTGGATGAAAAGAAGATGACGGATGCCAGCAGCGGCGAATTTTTTGGCCGTGCCGCTCGTGTGGAGGAGCGTATGGATATCGCCGTGCCCGTGGGGCTTCAGGTTCAAGCTGTATTTTTCCTCTAGCGAAAGGTGGGCGTCGATATCGGAGAGCGCGGGGACGAGTTCCTGGTTGAGAAGCGTGATCTGGCCGGGCGCGAGGCCGAAATTTTTGTTCGCTTGAAGCGTGGCAACCGTGCCGGCGTTTGTTTCGCGGCTTGTCATGATCACGAGGGGAATCTCGCGGCCGAGGCGCTTCGAGGCGGCGCGGATAACGCTCGTGTAGTGGGCGAGGTAGGAAGTCGTTTCGGTGACCTCGACGGGGATGTCGAGTTTGATGCCGTGGTAGCCGAGGCGTTCGCCCAGGCCTCCCGCAACGAGAACGATGGCGGTCTCGGCGAGGGATTTCAGGCCGACGCCCTCGGCCTCCTCATAGGCCGGGCCGAAGCTGGAGAGATCGACGAGGTCTGGTTCCTCCGGCGTGCAGCCGGCGAAGGGATTTCCGCCTGTGGCGGACTCGGCGAGGAGACGGCGGGCGTTGCGGATGTAGGCGACAAGGCCTCCGGGGTAGGAGCGGTTGCAATTTTGGAGGGTTTGGAAAAACGCGCGCTTCGCGTCGTCGTTGGTGCCCGGTGCGTCCCAGTCCGCGAAAAGCTGGCCCTGATCCTCGGCGAGGAGGTCTTCGGCGAGTTGCAGGTCCCCGGCGGAAATGATCCCGGCCGCGTGGTGTTCGGAGAGAAAGGATGGAGTGGGCATGGTGGTTAAAACGGAAGTTTCCGCGCATGGCGGAATCCCGAGATCGTTGGCGTGGAGACCCCCTTGGAGGCAAGCAGGACTTTGAATTGAACACCCATCGTTTCGGGATGGAGGAGGGTGCGGAGAGAGCGGAGTTTTTTCAAGGTATCGGCGGTCGGGGGCTGGCCATCGAGCGAGAGCAGGAGGCGTTCCGCCGCTCCGACGAGGAAGTGGTGCTGGTCGGTGTAGCCGGCCGGTTCGAAGCCGCAGGCGCGTAAATCCTTCGCGAGCGCAGTGAAGTCCACATGCGCGGAGATGTCCTTTTCGCCGATGGATTCAAAGGGGTCTTCATCGCGCCGGTGCGCGGCGTAGCACGCGAGCGTGCCTTTGGCGCGGTGCGGGGCGAGAAGTTCCTCGCGCGTCATGCCGTAGTCGATCGCGAGCAGGAAGCCGCGCTGGAGGTGGGACGAGATGTCGGCGAGAAGCTCGCGCTGGCCGGTGCGCAGTTCTGAAACGAAATC
>JBMTBF010000117.1:0-4999 GCA_049429585.1 Terrimicrobiaceae bacterium
GGTTATCGATTTTGGTGCCCTTCTGGATCCAAGTGCGGCCGAAGCGGGCGCGGTCTATCGCGGAGTTCGCGCCGATTTCGACATCGTCATCGACCTGGACGGTGCCGGTTTGGGGGATTTTCTCCTGACGACCGTCGCGAAATTCGTATCCGAAGCCATCAGCGCCAACAACCACGCCGGAGTGAATGATCACGCGGTTGGCGATGGTGCAGCGTTCGCGGATGGTCACATGCGGGTGCAAATGACAATCCTCGCCGAGCTTCGATTCCTGACCCACGAAGGTGTGCGGGCCGAGGATCGTGCGGGCACCGATGACGGCGTCTTTCTCAACCACGCAATAGGCTCCGATCGAGCAGCCATCGCCGATCTTGGCGGATTCCGCGATGACGGCGGTCGGGTGGACGCCCGGCGGAAATTTCAGCGGCTCGGGAGTAAAAAACGGTAGCAGGGCAGCGAAGGCTCCAGAGGGATTCTCGATCGGCACGCAACGCGGCGGGACGGGCTCATTGAATCCCTCGGGAACAAGCACCACCGAGGCGCGGGTTTTGCGAAGCGCGCCGATGTATTTGGGATTTCCGAAAAATGAGAGATCTCCCGGGTTGGCGTCAGCCAGCGAGGCGACGCCGCGAATGTCGATCTCCGCAAGGTCGGGGTCGAGCGTTACCCCGAAGCGCCCGGCCAAATCACCGAGTTTCATCAGGGGTTGGCGGGCTTGGCGTCCTTGTTCAGGGTCTCGATGATGGCTTTGCTGAAATCGAGTTCGGCTTTCGAGTAAATGACGACCGGAACCTGGCCCATGCTCATGCCGGATTTGTCGAGGACGACATCGTAGCCGGCGCTTTTGATCTGCTCGTTCACGATTTTCATGATGTCATCGATGATGTCCTTGCGCATCCGGAGGAATTGCTCCTGGAGTTGGCGCTCGCGGGTGCCGCGAAATTCGGCGATCTCACGGTCGAGATTGCGGGCCTCGGCGATTTTCTGGTCGCGGGCCTTGGAGGCCTTGTCCTTGGCTTCCTTGCTGAGCTCGGGTTTTTCGAGGTCCACATTCAACTTGTTGATCTCGTCCATCGCCTTTTTGAGCGTCTCAAGGCGTCCATCGAGTTCGGTCTTGGCTGCGGCGCGGGCTTCGTTGAGCTTCGACTCCGCATCCTTCGTCCGGTGGTATTGGGTGAAAATGGCGTTCATGTCGAGTGTGCCGATCTTCGCATCCGCTTGGGCGGAGGGGGTAAAAACGAGGGCGGCGGTGGCGACCATGGCGGCCGAGAGCAGGGATTTGATCATGGGATTTGGTTTTGTGGTTGGTGAGATTGGAAAATAAGGCGGAGGCTTCAATAGATGCCGCGCGGTCTTGGGGTCAAGACCACCGTGGCAGCAACAAGCCCTAGAATTGGTAGCCGATGTTGAAATTGAACTTGCCCGGAGGGCCGTTCCAGCCGTCGTAAACAACCGGGATGCCGTAATCCACGCGGATCGGTCCGATCGGAAGGTCCAAACGCAAGCCGATGCCGACATCGGCGTTGTAGTTCGAGGTGCCGAAATCATAGGCCTCGGGGTTCACGAAGCCCGCATCGCCAAAGACGGCACCGCGAACCCGGCTGATGATCGGGAAGGTGAGCTCGAGCGTAATGTAGCCGAGCGAATTGCCGCCGATCGGGTTGTCGTCGCCGTCAACCGGGCCGACCTCACGGAAGTTGAAGCCTCGCATATTGTTCGCGCCACCGAGGTAGAGGCGGTCGAAAATCGGCACGCCATTGCCATAGCCGTCGTCATCCCCGGATTGGTTCGGTCCCCAGCCGTCGGTGACGGCGAGTTGTCCCTTCGCCAGGAAGATGAGGTCCCATGGAAGCGGGATGTATTTTGCCGCTTCGAGCGAGATGCCGTAATCCTGAACAGTTCCGCCAAGGAAACCGCCTCCGAGGAAGCCGGTGAGTTCGAGAAGTTCGCCCTTGCGGGTGAGGAAGAGGCTGTCGCGGGTATCCCACACGAGCGAGCTGGTGATGGCGCTCTTGTAGTAACTTCCTGCGGCGTCCTCGATGACCGGACCGGCTTTGCCATTGCTGCTGAATCCTCCAAATGCCGAGGAGGGGTAGGGGTCGACAATGTCGCCGACATCGTAAATCACGACGCGCTCGAAGCGGTATTCGTTGCGGAGCGAGAGGGCGCGCCACACTTGCTGGCGGGTCTGGAGCGCGAAGCCGGCATTTTCCTGCGCGTAGACCTCCGAAAGGAAGTCCGCATTGCGGTAGTAGGCTTCGACGCCTGCCGAGAGCTTGTAGCCCAGGAACCACGGCTCGGTCAGAGAGGCCACGAAGTCCTGGCGCAGGAGACCGTATTGGGCGCGGATGCGGAAACGCTGACCGCCGCCCGTGAAGCGGGGCCAGTTGAGAAGATCGAAGTTCGACTGCTGGAGTTCGGCGAAACCGATCAAGCTGTCGATCGTGCTGAAGCCGGCGCCGAAGTTGAACGAACCGGTGCGTTTTTCCTCCACGATCACATTCAGGTCCTTGCGGCCTGGAACCACGGTGTCGGTCGGTTGGGTCTCGACGCGCTCGAAGTAGTTCAAATTTTCGAGGCGCTTCTTGCTGATGTCGACCAGCGTGGTGTCGTAGACCTCGCCGGGTTTCACGGCCAACTCACGCCGGATCACACGGTCTTGTGTGCGGGTGTTGCCCTGGATATTGACGAGGTTGATGTAGGATTGGACGCCCTCGTCGAGCGAGTAGGAGATATTCACCGCGCCGGGGCCGGCGGGGAGGACTTCCGGAATGGCCGTCATGTCCACATAGCCGCGGCTGCCGTAAAAATCACGGATCGCCTTGAGGTCGTCGCCCATGCCCTTCGGGGTGAAAAGCTGGCCCGCGTTCATTTTCAACTGACCCAAAACCTCGCCCTCGGGCACGATGTTCACGCCTTGGACGCTGACCTGGTTCACGCGGTATTGGGTACCCTCGCTGATCGTCACGACCAACTCCACGCCCTCGCCGGACAAAGGCTGTGTCTGGATTTCCGAGACATTCACATCGGCGAAGCCGCGGTTCTGGTAGAGCGTCTGGATGGCCGCCCGATCCTCCTCGACCTGTGTCGGTTCGAGGCGGCCGCTCTTGTTGAAAAATGTCAAAAGATCGAGCGGCTTGGTTTTCATCACCTTGCGGAGGTCGCGGGCGAGAACGGAGTCGTTCCCGATAAAGGTGATTTTTTTGACGATGAGCTTCGGGCCCTCGGAGATCGCAAAAATCAAGCGGGCGCGGTTTTGGCCCGGGATGTCCTGGACACGGTATTGCACATCCACATCGGCGTAGTTCCGGTCCTCATACAGCTCGAGGATTTTCTGGCGGTCCTGCTCGATGCGCTCTTCATCCACCACATCGCCGGGTTTGACCTTCATATCGCGACGCACACGGCTGAGGGGGATTTGCTCCGCGCCCTCGATGATGACCTCCTCGACGACCGGTCGGCCTTGGAGAAGCACCGTCACGCGAACGCCGTTCCCGAGCGGTTCGGCAAACAAACGCACATTCGAAACACCGCCGGTTTGATACAAGGCGCGGACATCTTGCTCGGCGGTGCGCTCGCTGTAGGGTTGGCCGACTTTTGTCGCGAGGTTCGCCAACACGCGGTCCTTCGAAATACTCGGAGCGCCGACGGTTTCGACCACGATGTCATTCACGACCGGACCGGTTTGTTCGGCTGGAGCTTGGGCTTGGACGGGGAGAGTCGCCAGTGCGAGCAGGGCGAGGATCCAGACGAAGGAAAAAGGAAAAAAGCGGCGTGGGTTTTTCATGGGTGAATGGAATGGCCGTGGCAGTGGCCGAGGCACCTGTGGGGATTATCCAATGGCATGGGGTAGGTCAAGACACCCCTTGACGGTGTGCGGCGGGATTCGAGTGGAGGCGTAGCCGGATCGGGCTGTGGCCCGAAAATCAGACATTGAAGCGGAACTCGATCACATCGCCGTCCTGCACGACATACTCCTTGCCTTCGAGACGGAGTTTGCCGACTTCGCGGGCTTTCGCTTCCGATCCGTAGGTGACCAAATCCTCGAACGAAACAATCTGCGCCGCGATGAAGCCGCGCTCGAAATCGCTGTGAATCACGCCCGCGGCCGCAGGAGCCTTGTCGCCCGCATGGATCGTCCAGGCGCGGGTTTCCTTTGGTCCGGTAGTCAGGTAGGTGCGAAGGCCGAGGAGATGGTAGGCGGCGCGGATGAGTTGGCCCACGCCGCTGTCCTCGACGCCCAAGCCTGCCAAAAACTCCTTCGCCTCTTCGGGAGGCAGGTCGGCGAGTTCGCTTTCAATCTGCGCGCTGATCACAACAGCCCCGCAACCGAGGTGGTCGGCGGCATACTGGCGCACGGCGCGCACATGCTTGGCGGCGGCCGAATCGCCCTCGAGATTGGCGAGGTCGTTTTCGCCCACATTGCAGGCGAAGAGCGTCGGCTTGGAGGTAAGCAGGAAAAACCCGCGCAGGATGTCCTTTTCGGAATCGGCGAGTTCGAGGGTGAGGGCGGGCTTGCCGGCATCGAGGTGGGGGATGAGTTTTTCAGCGAGCGCGACTTCGGCCTTCGCCTCCTTGTCACCGCTGCGGGCTGCCTTTTGATTGCGCTCGGCGCGTTTTTTCACAGCACCAAGATCGGCGAGGATCAGTTCGGTGTTGATCACCTCGATATCGCGCACCGGATCGACCGTTCCCGCAACATGGTGGATGTCGGAACTCTCAAAGCACCGCACGACCTGGATGATGGCATCGACCTCGCGGATGTGGCTCAGGAATTGGTTGCCCAAGCCCTCGCCCTCGCTTGCACCGGCGACCAACCCCGCGATGTCCACGAACTCGATCGCGGCGGGCAGGATTTTTTCCGACTTCGAGAGGTCGGCGAGTTTTTGCAAACGCTCGTCGGGCACATTCACGATGCCGACATTCGGCTCGATCGTGCAGAACGGGAAATTCGCCGCCTGCGCCTTGCGGGTGCGGGTGACGGCATTGAAGAGGGTGGACT
>JBMTBF010000118.1:0-4961 GCA_049429585.1 Terrimicrobiaceae bacterium
GCCCTGGTTTTGCATTCGCGTTCATCTTCTGGCATTTGCGGGCAACCATCGAAAGCCGTTTCGGCTTCCCCTAAAATGAAATGCTGGGGCTAAAAACTAGATGTGGGGAAACGGCTTACGCCATGGCGCGAAGACCCCAAAGCAGACCCGAAGGTGCAGATCGGGGAGTTTTTTTATTCGTGATTCTGCTGCGATATTATATTTTTCAAGTTATACCATTTGAGATTTTTGAAAATTTAATATATCTTAAAATATACAAAGCGGCACCCCGACGGAGCCGGGCGACTACAAGGGTCAGCGACAGGCTTGGCCTAACAACCGCGAAAGCGAATCGCTGCGGCGCTGGTTTTCCGCATCGGAGAGAACCGGCTCCAATGCAACCATCGGCGGGGCGGGCAACTCGACCCAGGATCGGCAGCCGCCGAAGCGTCTTTCCATGGGAAGAATCCACGGGGCGGACATGCGATAAATCCTCGCGAAGCCGACATGGATGCCGGGAGGTTCCCCGAAACGAAAGCGCTCTTCGACAACCTCCCCGCGCAGAATGTGAAAGTCGCTCAACGCGGAAAGTTTGTCTGGATCTGAGAGAAAGCAGGTCCACTCGATCTTGGCGGCAAGGCGGATTTCGACTTCCTCCTCGCGCCCGGCTGGAAGCGGGAATCCGGGTGGCAGCGTGGTTTTTTCCAAAGTCTCGTGAAAGCGCGTGGGAAAGAGGAAAAACTCCCTGTGGAGAAAGGCAAATCCATCGCGCCCCTCGGAGATCCCGCCTTTGCGTAGGATCACGCTCTGGCGCCCGCTCCCCAAAGCCTCGCAAACCACCGCCCATTCCTTGAATGCTGTGTTCACGCAAAAGGTTATATTCCTGAATTGCGAGTTCTGGAAGAAATGCGAGCTGGTTTTTTGATTGCTGACAGGAGATGGTGCATTCAATTTCAAGGCATGAATTGCCATTCTCTCCTCGATACCAGAGCCCTAGAGATGGACCGACTCATCGCGAACAGGCTTCTCAAGGATTCGTCCGTTCTCGAAAAGGCCAGGAAAACCTTGGAGCGCTGGCTTGCGACCAACGATTGTGCATCGCGCCCGGTCTTGCTCGAATGGCGGGAGATTTTGGCATCCTCCCCGGCGAAAATTCGCGAGGTTCTTCTGGGAGAGGACGAAGATTGCAAGCGGCTCCGACAATCCAGTCCCTTCTGCGGCATCCTGACGAACCGCGAAAGGTCGGAAATCCTCCTCCGCCACCGATGAATCGCGAGCAACTGGAACATGTGATCCGCGCCGCCGCAGCGAATGCGGACACCGACCAAATCGTGGTTGTGGGTAGTCAATCCATCCTTGGCGCCTATCCGGAAGTCACCCATCCGGCGCTGTGCCGCTCGATGGAGGCGGATGTGTTTCCATTGACGGCCCCTGAAAATTCCATCCTGATCGATGGGGCGATCGGGGAGCGATCGATTTTCCATGAAACCTTCGGCTACTACGCGCATGGAGTAGATTTGGAAACAGCCGTGCTTCCCGAGGGATGGAAAGATCGTCTCATTCCAATTCAAAATGAAAACACTCGCCATTGCACAGGCTGGTGTCTCGACCCGCATGATCTTGCCATCAGCAAACTCGTGGCTGGCCGACCGAAGGACCTGGAATTCCTGGCCGCCATGCATGAATTGAAAATGCTGAACAGGAAAATCCTCGAAGACCGCTTGGCTGAAACCAAGCTGGACCAAAACCTCCGAGCCGTCTGCAAAGTCAGAATCCACGCGATCTGCTGACCTAGAACCCAAATCCGTCTTTACACCATGGAAGCGGGTGGAAGAAATACCCGTCTCCATGTTGCGCCGGTTCGATCTGCACACGCATTCGTTTTTTTCCAAGGACGCCTGCAATTCTCCCGAGGAATTGATCGCGGCGGCTGTGAAGCGCGGACTCGATGGGATCGCGATCACCGACCACGACTCGTGCGAGGCCCATGAGTATCTTCGCGGGCGGGAGTTGCCGCCGGGATTTTTGGTGGTGCCGGGCGTGGAAGTGAGCACGGCGGAGGGGCATTTGCTCTGCATCGGCGCGACACTTCCGCGCATGAAGGGGCGGCCTGCGGCGGAGGTTCTGCTGGCGATCCAGGATGCGGGGGGCGTGGCGATCCCGGCGCATCCCTTCGACAAATGGCGCGCGGGGATTCGGCCAAAGGTCCTGGATACTCTGAATCTCGAGGTGCTGGAGGTCTTCAACGCGGCGGTGACTTCGCGCCGATACAATGACCAGGCGCTCGAGTATGCTCGGCGGCGCGGGCTAAAAACCACCGCTGCGAGCGATGCGCATCACGACTCGGCGGTGGGGGCTTCAACAACGGTTTTCGAGATGGAGGAATTGACGGTTCCCGAGCTGCTGAAGGCTTTGCGAAAGGGGGGAATGCCGGAAGGCCGCTACCTGACTTTCCGCGAAGGCGTGAAAAAACATCTCGGAAACTGGTTCCGGATTTTCAACCGCCGCCCGGATCGAGGTCCAAAATGAGGGTCAGGCGCAGATCGGCGTGAAGTTTTTTGTTTCAACCAGAAACTCCTCGTCCGCACCGGAGTAGAGTCCCCCGAAGGTGGGCGTGGGAATCGCCGGGCTGGTGAAGATTTTGTTCGAAATCGTGAAGCTTCGGCGCTCGCGAATGGCGGTGCAGGCGTTTTTCCAGAGTAGCGAATCCATGCACTGGCCAGGGAGGCGCTGGATCATTTCGGAGGCTTCGTCCCACCGCTCCTCGCCGCTGAGGAGCATCGTGGCGTTCATCACCGGGGCGTCGTCGAGCGGCCACAATTCGGAGCAAGCGGCCCACTGATCGATGGCCGAGTGGATATTTCCGAGACGGTAGTGGGTACAACCAAGCGCGAGCTTGGCGTAGCCGGAGTTGCGGTTCCGCTCGGGCATTTCGGGCAGGATGTCGAACAGGAATGACTCGGGCTCCTCCTTGCATTTCCAAGAGATGAGATACTCGAACGCCTCGGGGCTCTCCTCATGCTGGGCGCGGAATTCCCCAAGGAGCGGAGCGAGCGCGGGAATCTCGGGGATGTCCTCGAGGCTTGCCCCGGGGGAGTTCTGCAAATGGCAAACGATGTGGTTGCGGGCACAGGCGATCCGGCCGCGCTCGGCTTGGAATTTGGCAAACTCGAGTTGCTTTTCGATCACGGTGGAGCGAATGCGTTTCGCGAGGTCGCGGAAAATTTCGAGCCGTGGGGTGACCAGCGATTGCTGCCACTCGAGGTAGTCGGCGTAGAGCTTTGGATGATTGGCCTGCTGAAGCGGCGAGACCTCGAAGCAGGTTTGATGCAGAGGCTGTAGGAGCGCCATGAACCGCTTCGGCATGATCTCGAAATCGTGGTAGTCGAGGCAGCGCACGGGATGGATACTCTCGTTCTCGGCGAGGATTTCGTCGAAGGGAATATTGCAAAACCGCATCGCCTCGCGGAGTGACAGGGGAATTTCCGGAATGCGCATCCAGAGGCTCGAAATTTCGGTATCGAGGAAAATCTTCCGATGGGCATCGAGAGACTCGACATTGTGGAACCGGAAGCAGCTGAGGAGGTGGTTCAGCGCCTCGCGGTAGTGGCCCAGGCGGGAGGCTTTGCAGGCCAGGCCATAGAGCCGGATGAGGGAAATGTCGTTCGAGAGCGGTTGGATCGAGCGCTCGAGCACATAGGAATCGCGGATGCGACCGGCAAAATTGTAGGCGAGCGAGATTTGAAACAAATCCTCGGGCTGGCAAAGATCGCGGCGCGCCAGGGCGGCATCGGCGCATTCGGCGGCGCGGTCGAAAAGTTCGAGGCGGTTGAAAATCGAAACGGCCGTGAGGTTCGATTTAAAACCGGGATCGGCTTGAAGCTGGCTTTCGATGGCGGCGAGGGCTTCGTGTTTCAGACCGAGGTGGAGGAGGGCAAGGGCTTCTTCGAGCTTGGGTTTCGGTTCGGTAAGGATCATTTCAGGAAAATTGGAGTGGACCATTTTTTGGAATGGCCGCGAGAAGACGGTTTCCTTGAAAGCAATTTGCGGGCCAACCCCACATTCCCCCTGTATCTGGTGTCTGGAAGGGAGGAAATACCCCATGGACGGGGTAAATTTTACCGAAAGGGCGGGAGTTGGGGCGGCACTTTTTGGTCGAGCCGGGGCACAAAAAAACGCGGGCGGCCAGAGACCGCCCGCGCATTATTGAAGGGAAATTCCCTTGGAATTACAGGTCGATTTGGACCGTGAGAGATTTCTTCTCAGAGTCCTTCTGATCGTCCTTGTCCTTGTCACCGCAGCCACCGCCGGGGCATTTGCCCTCAGCGAAAGCCGAGCTGACCGAGAAAGCGGCGAGAACCGCCGCGAGAAGGATTAATTTTTTCATAGGAGTTTCAAGATTGCCGAGGTTTTGATAAAGTCAATCGTCGAATCGCCTCACGCACGGCCCATGTAGGTGCCGTCGGCGGTGCTGACCTTGATCGATTCGCCCTCTTTGATAAAGAGCGGAACATTGATGATCTTGCCGGTCTCGAGCGTTGCGGGTTTTTGGACATTGTTCGCCGAGTCGCCGCGGATGCCCTCGGCGGATTCGGTGACCTTCAGCACAACGGACGAGGGCAGTTCGATCTGCGCGGGGCGGCCCTCGATGCTCAGGACCTCAACCTTGAGATTTTCCACAAGGTATTGCTTCGAGTCGCCGATCAAATCCTCGTTGAGCGTGATGGTTTCGTAGGTCTCGGGATCCATGAAATGGTAGCCCTGATGGTCGGCGTAGCTGAACTCGAGCGGTTGGCGGTTCGTTTCGACCACATCGACCTTCTCGGTTGAGGAGAATCGGATGTCGGCGGACTTGCCGGTGCCGATGTAGCGGATGATGCATTGCACGAACGCGCGGAGGTTGCCGGGCGTGCGGTGGTGGATTTCGAGGACGATGGCGGGATTTCCGTTGTAGCGGATGGCCATTCCTTTGCGGAGGTCGT
>JBMTBF010000119.1:0-4954 GCA_049429585.1 Terrimicrobiaceae bacterium
CACTCAACGGCATGCTTGCCGGACTGGTCGGCATCACCGCCGGAGCCGACAGCATCGCCCCATGGCCCGCTGTCCTGGTTGGAGCCATCTCTGGCGTGCTAGTTGTCTTCTCGGTCCTCTTCTTCGACAAAATCAAAATTGACGATCCAGTCGGCGCCATCTCCGTTCACGGCATTTGCGGCAACTGGGGAACAATTGCCGTGGGCATCTTCGGCGGAGGCACATTCATGACGCAACTCATCGGGACCGTTTCGATCTCCGTGTTCGCATTCGTCTTCTCTCTCATCACCTTCCTCGTGGTGAAAGCGATCTTCGGCCTTCGTGTCAGCGCCGAGGAGGAAGAGGGTGGACTCGACATCGGCGAGCATGGGCAGGAGGCCTATCCCGACTTTGTCCCGAACAAGTAATCAAACCGCTGCCCGTCCGGGTGCAGCAAGCACCCGGCAGGCGGCATAAGCCCAATAACAAATCAAATTATCCAAATGAAAAAAATCGAAGCCATTATCAAGCCCTTCAAACTCGAAGAGGTGAAAGAAGCTCTTGCCGATCTCGGGATCGAGGGCATGACCGTTAGCGAGGTCAAAGGATTCGGCCGCCAAAAAGGCCACACCGAAATCTACCGCGGCAGTGAATACACCGTGGACTTCCTGCCAAAGATCAAAATCGAAGTCGTCGTGGCAGACTCCACGCTCGACGGAGCCCTCTCGGCCATCGTGAAATCCGCCAAAACCGGAAAAATCGGTGACGGAAAAGTCTTCGTTTCACCCGTCGACGAAGCCATCCGCATCCGCACGGACGAAACCGGCGACAAGGCCATCTAATCGTTAGCTTGTCCTAAAAGTCAGGCGGCGGAGGTTCTGTGAGTCCTCCGCCGCCTTTTTTTAACATTTTCGCTACTTCAATCAGTCGAACAATCCACACGCCTTCCCCCTGTTGAAATCCCCTTCGACAATTTGATCTAAACCGTAGCCCCCTTACGCCGGGTGGTTTTTTTCAGGGCCGCTCTGGATTTTCCCCATGAGGCGATCGACTGCTTTCGAGCCCCCCACGGAGTAGGAGGTGCCGCCGAGGGTGCTCCTGTCGCAACTGGGGTGAAGAAAACCGAATCCGGTCCGCCTCAGTAGGAACTCTCGACCCGCTTGGCGACATCACGGTAGCCGTAGTCCACTTCGTAGATTTGCTTCATGCAATCGACGGATTTCACGGCATCGCCCATTTTCTCATAAACAAGGCCGAGGTTGTAGATGACATCTTTTTTGACGGCGTCCATGATCAGGAGTTCGGTGGCGGCGTCGGAGAGGGTCTTGGCGGCGAGATCGAGCATTCCACGGGCGGTGAAGCATTGGCCGAGGAGGCTCATCGCCCGCATTCGGACATTCGGATTTTGGCGGGCTTTTTGGAGTTCAGGAATCGCCTCCTGCCAGTTTTCGAGTTCAACGAGGATTTCGCCGAGTTCGAAGCGGAGTTGGAGGTCGGTGGGATTCTGCTCCACACGGGAACGGGCGGCATCGAGGGCGAGTTCCGCGCGTTGTTTTTTGAGGGTTTCCAACTCGGCGGCGTAGCCCTCGGACTCGGGTGCGCCGGGATTTGAGGCGATGAATTGCTCGCGGGCGTCGATCGCGAAGTCGAACTGCCGGATTTGCAAATCGGAGGCTTTGCGCACGAGCGCCATGTCCGAGTTGTTCGTGAGTGAAGCGGCGTAGTTGAACCACTGCGTGGCGTTTTCCCAGTCCTCCTTTTGCTCGTACAGCTCGGCAATGCGGCGGGCGGTGTCGACGATGCCAGGCTCGGCATCGGCCTTCGCATGGAGTTCGCCCAGCAGGTTGTCGATCATCTCCTCGCTGCGGACGACGCGGGACTGCTGCTCGAGGGCGACAGCCTGGTCCTTGTCTTTGATGAGATCGCGGTAGGTTGTTTCCTCTTTTTCCCATCCACCCGATTTCATGGAGGCTGCGGCGGCAGCATCTTTCGCGCCCTTCACGGCGGCGAGATCGTTCGGGGCGATCGCGAGGATGCGTTGGTAAATCTCTGCGGCCTTCGAAGGGTCTTCGAATTTCATGTAGTGCCGCGCGAGGTCGTGCATGACCTTCGTGTCCTTGGGGGCTGCCTCGAGGATGGTTTCGAGGGCAAAGGCGGCGATGTCGGGGAAGTTCGCGGCGAGGGCGGCGTCCTTGAGAAGAAGATTGAGCTGGGGATTGAGCGGCTCGGACTCGAGGCTTTTCTCAATGGCGTCGAGCGCGGCGATCGGATCTTTTTTGAGCTGGGACTGGAGTTTGATCGAACTGAAGGAGGCGACCGAGAGTCCCGAAAGCAGGCTTTTTTTTCCGGCGACCTTGGCGATGGCTGCCTTCCGGAGGAGTTGGCGCGCAGCGAGGAATTCGGGGTGGCTTTTGAGAACGGTCTGAAGGAGCTGGATGGCGTAGCCGTAGTTTTTGAGCTGCATCGCGCTCATCGCCTTCAGCCAGTTGGCGCGGTGGAACTCGGGGAGGTCTTTTTCGGTTTTTACAGCCATGAAAAAAGGAGCGGCACCATAGTCGCGGCAGGGATCGGCATCAAGCCCGTCAGATGGTTTGCGAGAGGAAGCCCCCGTCGACTCGCAGGTCGCTGCCGGTGACGAACGAGCTGGCCTGAGGGCTGGCGAGGAAAACCACCGCGCCTGCGAGCTCCTCGGCCTCCCCGAATCTGGCCATCGGCGTGTGGTCGAGAATCGCTTGGGCGCGCGGTGTGGTGGTGCCGTCGGCGTTGAAGAGGAGGCGGAGGTTTTGCTCGGCGGGGAAAAAACCGGGCGAGATGGAGTTCACGCGCACCCCGGTTGGCGCCCACTCGCGAGCGAGGAATTGAGTGAGGTTGAGCACGGCGGCCTTCGCCGCAGAGTAGGCGACCACGCGGGAAAGCGGCAGGTGGCCAGAGGTGCTGGCGATATTGATGACACTGCCGCGGCCGGCGTCGGCCATCGCCTGGCCGATGACTTGACACGGAATGAGCGCGCCGCCAACTAGGTTGAGTTCGTAGTTTTCCATCCAGTCATCGGAAGGAATCTCGGAAAAGGGATTTTCGGGCGTGACGGTCACACGCGGGTCGTTGCCTCCGGCGGCGTTCACGAGAATCGAAGGAATGCCAAACGCCTGCGTGGCTGCGGCGAGGAGGTTTTCGACACTCTCGCGCTCGGTGGCGTCGGTCTCGACAAAGAGAGCGCGGCCGCCGGACTTCGCGATCTCGGCAACACGCGCCTTGCCACGATCCGAGCTTCGTCCAGCCACCACGACCTTGGCTCCGGCGGATGCGAGCGCCTGGGCCATGCTTCCACCGAGGACACCGGTTCCGCCGATGACAACTGCCACTTCTTCGGAGAGGTCGAACAGGTTCGTAGCCATAATGCGGCAGACTAAAAACCAACCGCCCCGCCGCCGCACGGCTTTTTTTGGCTTCCGAAGACGATCGGCTGAAAGCAAAGTGGCGTGCTCCATGTTGAAAGACACCCAAAGCGAACGCGACCACCGCCGGATTCCGATCGACCGCGTGGGGGTGAAGTCGCTCCGCTACCCGATGCAGGTCCGCGACAAACACCACGCCGTCCAAAGCACTGTCGCAACCCTGCAAATGACGGTCGACCTGCCCCACCATTTCAAGGGCACGCACATGAGCCGCTTCATCGAGGTCCTCGCCGAGCACGGCCCAGTGATCCATGTAGCAAACATCCGCGACATCCTCGAAAAAATGGCCAAGCGCCTCGAGAGTGACTGCGCCCATTTCGACATCGAGTTTCCTTTTTTTCTGGAAAAAAAAGCGCCTGCAACCGGCTCGCCGGGATTGATGGACTACACCGTGCGATTCAATGCCACGCTCGCCGCGGGCAAGATTGATTTCATTGTCACGACCGTCGTGCCGGTGACCACGCTCTGCCCGTGCTCGAAAGCCATCAGCGCCGCCGGCGCGCACAACCAGCGCGGCCATGTGACCCTCTCCGTGCGCTGCAAAAAACCCATGTGGGTCGAGGACATGATCGTGCTCGCCGAGGAGTCCGCGAGCGCCGGTCTTTATAGTCTTTTGAAGCGGCCGGATGAAAAACATGTCACCGAACAGGCCTACAACAACCCGGTGTTCGTCGAAGATCTCGTCCGGAATGTCGCGGTCCGCTGCGAAGAGGACGCGAACATTCTTTGGTATCGCGTGGAGGCGGAAAATTTCGAGTCGATCCACAACCACAACGCCTACGCCCAGATCGAAAAACACCTCGTCGCCGAATGACCGCGCCGTTTTTTTTGCCGCTTGAAGCGCCCGGGTTTCCCGCTAATTTTCTATCCACTTTCCTCGGGGGTATAGCTCAGTTGGTAGAGCGTCTCGTTCGCAATGAGAAGGCCAGGGGTTCGAATCCCCTTACCTCCACTCCCCTCCTCGTCCCATGATCCCTGTGGCCGACGATGTCCGGACTTGGGCGGAGATCGATCTCGATGCCATTCGCCAAAATGTTGGCGCGGTCCGACGGCGGATCGGTCCCTCGGCGGAAATCCTCGCCGTGGTTAAAGCCGACGGCTACGGACACGGCGTGGCTCCCGTGGCGCGAACTCTCGCGGCCGAGGCGTCCATTTTCGGCGTGGCGAATCTCAAGGAAGCGCGGGATGTCGCGGCACTGGGAACCGCTCGTGACATCATGCTCCTCAGCGCGTGCCTGCCCGCCGAGCGGCGCTGTGCGGTGGAGGAAAAATTCATCGTCACCGTATCGGGCGCGGAGGAGGCGGCGGCGTTCGCGGACTGCGGACCGGCGCGGATCAATTTCAAAATCGACACCGGCATGGGCCGCATCGGCTGCTCGGCGGACTCCGCCCTGGAGGCTCTGCAGGCAGTCCGGAAAATGCGAAATCTCGAGATCCATAGTATTTCCCCCCCCCTGCCGAGCGCAGATGAGGATTTGGTTTTCACCGGATCGCAGCGTGAGGAGTTCGCCGCGCTGAAA
>JBMTBF010000120.1:0-4920 GCA_049429585.1 Terrimicrobiaceae bacterium
CAACAGCAACCAGCTCCAGACACGCTTTACCTCAAGTTTGAATTTGAGTTTCTAAGGCAGTTGGTTACTTTGAACCCCCGATGTTGCTCCTTCGCCCTGTTTTTATCCTGAAAAGCCTGCCCGCCGCAGCGACTTTGGTTCTTGCGGCCTCTTTCCCTCTGAGTGCCGCCCCGCCTGTTCTTCCCTCCCCGGTGACGCACTCCGCGCCAACCTCTGCTGCGGGAGCTTTCCGTTCGGATGCCGCACCGGCGCCTGCAGCTGTTCCTGCTGAGCGTTCGTTCGGAGCGGACGCGCCGATCCCGACCTTGATGGCTGGAGAAGGGGATTATGTGCTGGCTCCCGGGGACACACTGGACTTGATGGTTTACAAGGAGCCGGATTTGAACATGCGATCGAAGATCGCCCGCGATGGGCGTGTTCAACTGCCGCTTCTCGGAGAGGTCCAAGTTGCAGGAAAAACCGTTCGTGAGGCCCAAGACTACATCAAGGGACTGCTCAACGCAGACTACCTCGTTGACCCACAGGTTTATCTGAACATCGCCTCCTACACCCAACGAAAGATCACTCTCATCGGTCAAGTTGTTCGGCCGGGGAGCTATGAACTCCAGGGAAATGAATCGCTCGGCATCCTTGAGGCGATCGGCATGGCAGGAGGTTTCACCCGGATTGCGGATAGCAAAAATGTGACCATCAAACGCATCGTCGGTGGCAAGCCGGATACCATCAAGGTAAATACCAAAAAACTGGAGGACCCCCGGGGCGGGAGTTTCCAAGTTCTTCCTGGTGATATTATTACGGTTGGTGAGAGTTGGTATTGAATTGGGAACGCAACGGAATTTACAAGGATGAGCAAAGAAACATCGAACTCCAGAAACGCTCTGCAAAATGTCACGGACGCCATCGACTGGCGCGAGTATTTCCACGCTGTCGTGGACCGGCTCTGGCTGGTCATCCTGTGCATGGTCATTGGAGGAATTTATGCCGCCTACAGTCTTTCCACGGCCCAAACCGTCTACCGGGCGCGGTCCGTGCTTTTCATCGAACAAGAGATGGCGAAAATCGTCAAAGCCGAGCAGGTTCGTGACGAGGCGATTCGAAGCGTCGATATGATCAACACGGTCGTCGATCTCTTAAGAAGCTATACTTTTGCGCAAATCGTAGCGACCCGCCAAAAGCTCGATCAGGACCCACGCTTCCTTGCCGCCGCCGGCATCCCCGCCCGCGATGCCAGCATAGAACGCGTCAGCGGTGCTCTTTTCTCGATGGTGTCTTCCACATTCCGTCCATCTACACGCTTGATCGATGTTGCCATCGCCACCTCGGACCCGAACCTTTCAGTCAAACTCGCGAATGCTTACGCGGATGATTACATTCGATATGTCAATGAACGGAGACAAGATGCATCGAAGTCTGCGACCCAGTTTCTGTTGGAGGAACGCGATCGCATTCAAGAGAAAATGAAAGTTTCCGAGGAGAAAATGCAGGCGTTCCGTGAGCGTGAAAAAGCCGCCTCGATCGAAAACATGCTCGCCACAGCCCAAGGGCAACTCTCCGAACTCAACGCAAACCTCTCTCAAATCCAACAACGCATCCGACAAATCGATAGCGATTTGGCTGTAATCCAAGCCAACAAAGACGACATCGATCAACTTCTGGCGCTGCCCAGCGTAGCCTCCGAACCCAAAGTTGTTCAGCTCACGGAAACCATCCGGGCCCGCGAGCGGGAACGCGAACTCATTTCCAATCGATACCGCGCCAAGCACCCGACCTATATTCAAATTCAAACCCAGATCAATTTGTCCCAAAAAGATCTTAACAAAGTTTTATTCGATGCCAGCGGATTGTTGGATAGCACCCGCAACCGACTTTTGATCCAAGAAAAAGAATTAACCACCTCCAAGGAATTAGCTGAAAAAAAGCTTTTGGATGTCACGGCTAAAACAGTCGAATACAATTACCTGAAACGGGAACTTGAAACCGATCAGGCGGTATACAATTCCGTTTTGTCCCGTATCAAGGAAGTCGACCTCACCAAGCAGCTCACCGAATCGCCGGTGCGCATCCATGAAAAAGCCGTCGCCTCCCAACCGATCCGCCCCAGCGCCACCAAGCAATGGATGCAAAACCTTCTGGGGGGGATGGCGGCAGGAATCGCTCTGGCGATCGCTCTGTTCATGATGGATACGAGCATCAAAACGGTTGACCAAATCGAGCAAATGACCGGCGTCAATGTGATTGCCGCCATCCCGAAGTTGAGCTTGTCCTCCCGCGCCAGCGTTCTTGTTGCCAATGAGGAGCGGTCAGGCATCGTGGCCGAGTCTTTCCGATCGTTGCGCGCCTCGCTGACGCTCCACCGACTCAATGAAAATGCCCGAACTTTCCTTTTTACGAGTTCCATGCCGAGCGAAGGCAAAACCTTCTGTAGTTCGAACTACGCCGTAACGCTTGCCCAACAGGGATTCAACACCCTCTTTATCGATGCCGACCTTCGCAAACCCGGCGGCTCGATTGTGTTTTACGGCGAGAACCGCAAGCCGGGGCTTTCCGAGGTGCTGATGCAATCCTGTGCGATGAAAAATGCCATCATGCCCTCGCACATCGACAACCTCCAGGTGCTTACCGCTGGCGGTCGTGCGCCGAATCCCTCCGAGTTGCTCACCTACGAGAACATCGAGCGCGTTCTCTCGGAGGCCCTGTCGAAATACGACCGGGTCGTGGTCGACTCCGCCCCGCTTCTCGCCGTGAGCGACACCTTGCTGATCGCCCCTCATATCGAATTGTGCACGCTCGTCGTCCGGGCTTTTGCCACTCCTCGCAAAATGGTCATGCGAGCCCTCAAGTCCTTGGAAGAGACGAAAACCGAACCCGCCGGTTTGATTCTGAACTTCCTCCCGAGCGGTCGCGGAGGCTACTACGCCTATTACTACTCTGGTAAGTACTATGGCTCCTACGGTGCCAAGGGTGTCTACGGCGAATAATCCGATACCATGAGCGAAGATTCCACTTCCCCGAAACGCGGCATGCTCATTCTCGGAGGAGTTATTTCACTGCTTGCTGGTCTCTTCGCCATCGCCGCCCCGGGGCTTTTTACGCTGGTTCTTACCGAATTCCTCGGAGCCTTGCTGCTTCTCACCGGCATCGCGGGAGTTTTCCAAGCATTGTTCGGAAAAAACACCGCCCACCGTTGGCTCTCGCTTCTTACTGCTATGGTTCGTGTCGCGGCGGGATCGGTGCTGTTTTTTGTCGCCGGGGAGGGAATGTCCATCCTCACTTTGATTCTCGCATCAGTCTTCGTGGCTGAAGGAGTCATTTGCATCGCCACATCCTTTGCCATGCGTTCGAACCCCGCCTGGTTTTGGCTTCTCCTCAATGGCATCGTTGCCATCGTCCTGGGCGGAATGATTTTTTCCAAATGGCCCTCCGATGCAGCATGGGTGATCGGTTTGCTTTACGGAATCCAATCGGTTTTCGGCGGTTCCGCCCTGCTCATGCTCGGCTTTCGTTCCGATAATCGTTGAGGGAAAAAGCCGTTCCTCGCTGTTGAATTTTTTCTGAAATCCGCAAAAGTCCTGCCCGATGGAAACGAAAAGGGCAGACTATATTGCATTGGGTTTCGATAAAATTTCAACCGACCTGGATTTTCTACTCGAGTGTTTTGAGGAGGTCTTGCGTGAACTCGGGGAGGATCGCGTCGCGGACAGCCTCCCTTGGAGCGGGCAGCGTGCCGAATCCTGTGAGGGCTTCGAGCAGGCCGCCTCGATCGCGTTCCAGCTCCTCAACATGATCGAGGAAAATGCGGCATCGGCCACCCGGAGACTGCGCGAGATCGATCTTGGCAGCACCGCCGAACCGGGCCTCTGGCCGCGCCAGCTCAAGGATCTCGCCGCTTCGGGGATCGATCCCGCCGGGATCGCGGCCTCTTTGCCCTCGATTTGCATCGAACCGGTTCTCACCGCCCATCCCACCGAGGCCAAGCGCGCCGCGGTTTTGGAGCAACACCGTGCTCTCTACACTCTGCTACTTGCCCGAGAGGACTCGATGCTCTCGCCCTCACAACGCGAGGCGCTCCGTGCCGAATTCAAGGTTGTCCTAGAGCGCTTGTGGCGCACCGGCGAAATCCTCCTCGAAAAGCCCGACATCGCCACCGAGCGGCGGGGTGTGATCTACACGCTGCGCGAGGTTTTCCCTGCCGCTCTCGGCCGGTTGGATTCCAGATTCCGTCACGCGTGGCGCGAGATGGGATTTGACCCTTCTCTTCTCATCGATCCTCTACAGTGGCCGAAGGTCCGCTTTGGAACCTGGGTGGGCGGAGATCGCGACGGCCATCCGCTCGTTACGGCGGGAGTCACGGAAACCACCCTGCGCGAACTCCGCCTCAGCGCACTGATCGTCCTGCATCGGCAGTTGGAGGATCTGGCTGGAAAACTCCCTCTCTCCAGCAATTTTCAGGATTTTCCCGCCGATCTTCAGGGAGATCTCGACCGCTTCGGCACAGAAAATCCTGCTCTTGATGCGAGCTTGCGTATTAGCCACTCCGATGAGCCTTGGCGTCGGTTTGTCCTCCATCTCCAAGCGAAGCTTCCCGTTACCACTGGTGAAATTGAGGACGCCAAAATGCTTGAGGGCGGCATTCATTTCCGGACCTCCGCGGAACTCGATCAACATCTCCAACGCCTCGCCGAATCGTTGCGTGCGATGGGGGCGGGTCGTCTTGTTGATTCAGCCGTGTCGCCTGTTAGAAGGAGTCTAGACACTTTTGGATTCCATCTCGCCGTTCTCGATATTCGCCAGAACAGCCGCTTCCACGATCTCGCCATCGATCAACTCCTTGCCGCAAGTGGAGCGGCGGACTCCGGATTTTCCGATTGGGAAGAGTCCCGTCGACTCGAGTTTCTAGAAAAAGAACTCCCTTATTCTCGC
>JBMTBF010000121.1:0-4867 GCA_049429585.1 Terrimicrobiaceae bacterium
GCGCAAGTCTCGAACGCCGCGCGGACATAGACCTCATGAAAATCCGGCCCGACAATGCGCGACGCCAGCGCCCGCAATTCCCGGCGCGGCGTGATCACGGAAACGAGAACGATCACGCCGAGGCTGGCGAGGAGTTTGGCCGTCTCGGCGACGCGGCGGACATTCTCGGCTCGGTCCTCGTCCGAGAAACCCAGGTTGGAATTCAACCCCGTGCGCAGGTTGTCGCCGTCGAGGATCGCGGTGAACCGCCCCTCGGCGTGCAGCGCGCGCTCCACGGCATTCGCGATGGTGGATTTCCCGGAACCCGAGAGGCCGTAAAGCCAGAGCACGACGCCGCGCTGGCCGAGCAGCGCTTCTTTTTCCGCGCGCCCCAAAAAACGCCCCGTCTCCGGGTGGATATTTCTCTCCTTGTGATCCTGCATGGGTCCGACTCTCTCAATCACACGCTTCTCTTGAAACTCAATTTTTGCCCCCGCCTGTCATATCGCTGCGCGGTGGCGTTGACCCCCTCCCGCCGCGCTGGTAATCGTTTCCGCCTTTTCATGAGCGGCTACAAAGACACCATCAACCTTCCGAAAACCGATTTCCCGATGAAGGCGGGCCTTGCCCAGCGCGAACCCGAAATCCTTGCCCAGTGGGAATCCAGCGGCCTCTACGCCAAAATCCAAGAGCGCCGGAAGGACGCCCCGCTCTACCTGCTCCACGACGGCCCGCCATTCGCGAACGGCGATGTCCACATGGGCACCGCGCTGAACAAAATCCTCAAGGACTTCGTGGTGAAATCCAAAACGATGGCCGGCTTCCGCGCGCCGTTCGTTCCAGGCTGGGACTGTCACGGCCTCCCGATCGAGTTCCGCGTCGTCAAATCCTCCGCCGGTCTCGCGCCCGCCGAGGTCCGCCGCCGCTCGGAGGAATACGCCCGCAAATTCATCGACATCCAGCGCCGCCAATTCAAACGCCTCGGCGTTCTCGGCGATTGGGAAAATCCCTACCTCACTCTCGATCCCGGCTACGAGGCCGGCATGATCCGCGCCTTCGCGAAGTTCGTGGAAAAAGGCCTGGTCTATCGCAAGAAAAAACCCGTCCTCTGGAGCACCGGTGCGCACACCGCCCTGGCCGAGGCCGAGGTGGAATACGCCGAGCGCACCGACCCCGCCATCCATGTCGCCTTCGCCGCCGCGAGCGGTCCGATTGGTGACGCCTCGTTCGTTATTTGGACGACCACGCCGTGGACGCTCCCCGCGAACCTCGCCATCGCCGTCCACCCGCAGGAAAAATACACCCTCCGCGTGGTCACTCTCGCTGATGGTTCGACCAAGTCGCTCGTCATCGCCAACGCGCTCTGGGAGGCCTTCCTCGCCGAAACCAAATCCTCGGCCGCTCCCGCCGAACGCGAATTCACCGGCGCGGAACTCGCCGGCTCGAAAGCCCGCCATCCCTTCCTCAACCGCGAGGTTCCTGTCATCACCGCCGATTTCGTCACCATGGAAAAAGGCACGGGGCAGGTCCACATCGCCCCCGGCCACGGCGCGGACGACTACCTTGCCGGCCAAGCGAACGGACTCGATGTCCTCTCCCCCGTCGATGACTACGGCAAATTCACCGACGAATGCGGCGTTCCCGAACTCGTCGGCCTGCATGTCCTTGAGCAGGGCAACAAGGAAGTCCTCCAAATCCTCACCGCGCGTGGCGCGCTTCTCGGCCAGTCCGATTATCTCCACGACTATCCCCACTGCTGGCGCTCCAAAACGCCGATCCTTTTCCGCGCGGTGGAGCAATTTTTTATCCGCATCGACGGGATCCGCGCGGCCGCGCTTCGCGAGGTGGACAACACGCAATGGATTCCGCATTGGGGCCGCAACCGCATTCGCGGCACGGTGGAATCCCGCCCCGACTGGTGCATCTCGCGCCAGCGCACCTGGGGCGTGCCGCTTCCGGTTTTCTACAACGACAAGAACGAACCGATCCTCGACCCCGCCGTCATCAACAAGGTCGCGGAAGTTTTCTCCGAAAAGGGAACGAACTCCTGGTTCGAACTCGACGATTCAGCCTGGGCCGCACTCGTCGGCCTCCCCGCCGGCTCCACCCGCCGCAACGACACGCTCGATGTCTGGATCGATTCCGGCCTCAGCCACGAAACCGTCCTGCGCCAGCGGCCGGAACTCGCCTTCCCTGCGGACCTCTATCTCGAAGCGACCGATCAGCACCGCGGCTGGTTCCAGAGTTCGCTCATGACCTCCGTCGCGCTGAATGAAAAAGCCCCCTATCGCACCGTGCTCACCCACGGCTTCGTGATGGATGTCGACACCCGCAAGAAAATCTCGAAGTCCGCCGCGGGCGGCTACCAGAAGCCCACGGACGCCGACCACTATGTGAACAAATACGGCGCCGACCTGCTCCGCCTGTGGGTCAGCAGTGTGAACTTCACCGACGATGTGCCCTTCTCCGAGGAAATCTTCACGCGCCTCTCGGATGCCTACCGCCGCGTCCGCAACACGCTTCGCATTCTTCTCGCGAACCTCCACGACTACGACGCCGCAAATCCTCCCGCGCCGGAGTCGCTCACCTTCGTCGATCGCTGGATCCTCGCACGCTTGCAGGAGGTCGTCGCCACCTGCCTCGACGCCTACGAAAAGCTCGAGTTCCACCGCGTCCACCACACGATCAACCAATTCTGCGCCGTCGATCTGAGCAGTCTCTATGTGGACATCACGAAAGACCGCCTCTACTGCGACGCCAAATCCTCCCCGCGCCGCCGCGCCACGCAGTTCGCGATGCACCGCGTCTTCGACACGCTCGTTCGCCTGCTCGCGCCGATCCTCGCCTACACCGCCGAGGAGGCCTGGGGCCACTTCCAAAGCGGAAGCTCGGTCCACGCGCAGGATTTTCCCAAACCCGATCCCGCATGGCAAAACGCGGACACCATCGCGCAGATGGACGCGCTTCTTCAAATCCGAGCTCGTATTTCGCAAGCGGTCGAGAAACCTCAAAAAGCCGGCGAGATCGGCAGCGCCTTGGAGGCAAAGGTCATACTCGGCGCCACCCCCGAGGAGTTGAAATCCCTCGCTCCCGTCCAAGCCGAAGCCGAGGAGGTTTTCATCCTGAGCGACCTCGAAATCTCCGAATCCCCCACCCCGACCTGCGAGGTCGCCAAAACCTCGAACGCCCGCTGCGAGCGTTGCTGGCGCCACCGCCCCGAAGTCGGACAAAGCACTGCCCATCCGACGCTATGCAGTCGCTGTGAAGGGGCTCTCGGATGATTGACCACCGAGGACACAGAGAACACAGAGGAGAGAATTTTTTATGAGGTTGGTTCTTCTCTTGGCACTGCCGCTTTATGTGCTCGACCAGATCACGAAGTTTCTGGTCCTCGCCAATATTCCGACCCATGTGACGATCGAGGTCATTCCTGGATTTTTCAATCTGGTGCAGGTTCACAACACCGGCGCGGCGTTTGGGATGATGAAGGACAACAACTGGTTTTTCATCGGCCTCGCCTCAGTCGCACTCGTGGCGGTCGCCGTGATGGCGCGGCGCGGATGCTTTTTGGACGCCCCGAGCCGCATCGGCGCAGCGCTTCTCGCGAGTGGGATTGTCGGCAACCTCACCGACCGCCTCCTCCACGGCTATGTCGTGGATTTCCTCGATGTGATCCTGCCGTGGTATGGCCACTGGCCGGCCTTCAATGTCGCGGACTCCTGCATCTGCGTGGCGGCGTTTTTGTTTTTGATCTCAGGCTTTCTCGCACCGAAGCCGGAAAAAAATAACGACTGATTTTGCGGTGAGTGGCCGTGCCTCGATTGGGCCCGATACAAAAAACTGATCAGCAATTTTTTCTTGATTTCAGAAAATCACCGAATGTAGTTAATCACTCATTCCACCCCTTAAGATTCGGCGGAATGGTGCGGCTGCACACCGGAATAATGCGGCCCGTCCGCAGCGCGGAAGCTGCCAAAACCCAGATAACGAAAGGAAACTCTTATGCTGTTTTCGGTTAACACAAACAACAATTCGCTAGCGGCGCAAAAAAATCTTATGCGAACGAATGTTGGCTTGAATAAATCTGTTCAAAAATTGTCATCGGGCAGTCGTATAAACAGTTCATCCGACGATGCCGCCGGATTGAGCATTGCAGAAAATTTTAAGAACAAGGCCCGCGAGGCCCAATCGGGTCGAAATTCGAATAATGGAATTTCCGTAATTGAATCGTATTCGGGAAAGGCTGCGAATACTGATTTGCTACTGGCACCAAGTATAGCGGATCGCATGAGCAAACTAGTGTCTCAACCTAGCTTGGCCTCAATTCCTTTGAGGGATGTCGGTAGCGCTCCGCGACTTGAAGCAGAAGAAATCTTCCCGACCAACTACGAAGGCGACTGGACTGCCACAAGCCAACAAGGACGGGGATTAACAACTGACTTGCTCAATGGAGCCGTTGATTCTTTCCGGGCGGGCCTAGTCCAAGATCCGACGACAGCCCTGCAAGCCCAAGCCGGCCAGTCGCCGGACAGGGCCATGTTTTTATTGCGTTGATTGCGATTTGAAAGAACGCCAGCGAGGCAACTCGCTGGCGTTTTTTTGTAACGCAACGCGGAGACGGCAGAGGACTGACTGAGCTACTTTTAATCAACCAGGCGTCGCTCTTGAGAAATAACGCAGGAATCCCGAAAGCAGCTTGATTTTGGACTTTCTGAATGTAGCGCGGGCGTCTCGCCAGCGAGGGTAAGTCGTTCGATGGCAAGCGAGACGCCCGCCCTGCAATAAAACCTCCGAAAGGCGCATTTCCGAGAGCCATTGGTGTAATACCGAAAACGGCCTTGTCGAAAAACGCTTCGTGTTCCGCAACGGGAAAAAGCGGTTTTCGGTT
>JBMTBF010000122.1:0-4829 GCA_049429585.1 Terrimicrobiaceae bacterium
GAGCCGTCGTTCCAGACCACAAAATGCGCGCGGGATGTTTTTTGTTCCAACGGGAGCTGGCTGCGAATGATCGACTCGGCATCATCGCGAGTCAGGCCGCGGGCGGCGGTGCGGGCGAGTTGGGTTTCGTGCGAGCAGGCGACGGCGACGATGCGGTCGAAGAAACGCTCGGCGCCGGTCTCGAAAAGCAGGGGGATTTCCACAATGAGAGTCGTGGCGTTTTGGCGGCATTCGGTGGCGAGTTGCGTCCAACGCTCGCGGATGCGGGGGTGGAGGATGGACTCGAGGCGGGCCTTGGCGGCGGGGTCGTGAAAAACCACACGCCGGATCGCGGCGCGGTCGGGACGGCCGTCGGGCGTGTAGGCGCCGGCGAAAATTCCGGTGTTGATTTCTTGGCGCACGGCGGGGTCGGACTCCAGGAGTTCGCGCGCGGCAGAGTCGGCGTCGAACAGGCGCGCGCCGAGCTTTTCGACCAACATTTT
The DNA here is from genome assembly GCA_049429585.1 of Terrimicrobiaceae bacterium. Taxonomy (GTDB): domain Bacteria; phylum Verrucomicrobiota; class Verrucomicrobiia; order Chthoniobacterales; family Terrimicrobiaceae; genus UBA967. The sequence continues at coordinate 483 of JBMTBF010000122.1, forward strand.
TGAAAAGGTCGACTTGCCTGATCCGATGCCGCCGGTGACTCCAATGACCGCCATGTTTTTAGAAATAATGAGACGCTCGCTCGAAAGCTAGCGCAGGTTCAGCCAGGCCGGATCGCTGTAGCGTTCGCTAGCCAGATCGGCGGCGGATTTTTCGAGGGCGGGGAGGGATTCGATCGGCAAAACCTCCTCCGCCAAAGCCTCGGCGAGTGAGCGGGGTGCGACGGCTGCATGGAGCGAGCCTTGGTAGAGAATGCCCGGCCGGGAGCGGCGCAACGCACCGCCCAGGATTTTGCGCGGACCGGCCACGATGTCGTAGGCAACAGGGCTTTCGAAGCAAACCGGCCCGCAACGGCAATCCTCCAGCGCGACCAGCTTAGCCTCGGGGAGAATTTCCCGAACCGCTGGCAGGAGCGCCTCGTGGATCGCCTGGTAGATTTGCGCGGAGGTGAGGTGGGTGAAGGCCCCACTGGCGGGAATCGCCAACCCGAGTGTGAGTTCGCCCCCATGAAAAACCGTCCCGCCACCCGTCCAGCGGCGCATGACAGGGCGGCCTTGGGCGAGCTTTTGGATATTTTGGAGGCGTTGCGAGTATCCAAAGGTCACCGCTGGCTCGGCCCAGCGATAGGTGCGAAGGACCGGGGCTTCTGTGACTCCAGCCAAAGCCTCGTCGCAAGCCATCTGCTCCGCGGGGTTCCGGCGGCACGGGTCATCCCAAAAGAGAATTTGGGCGAAGGTTTTTTTCATGGTTTGCGGTGGAGGGCCTGTTTAGTTTCACGGGTCATGGCAAAGCAAGCACTCGGCAAAGGCCTCGGCGCGCTCATCAACAAACGCGTCGCCAGCCCCGCCCCCTTGGAAGAGCACGGGGAGAAAATCCAAAAGCTCCCCTTATCCAGCATCGCACCCAGTCCGCTCCAGCCGCGTCAGGATTTCCCCGTCGAGCATTTGAATGAACTCGTGGAGAGCATCCGCGATCGCGGAATCATCCAACCCCTCATCGTCCGCCTGGTCGATGGCACCTACGAACTCATCGCCGGGGAACGCCGTTGGCGCGCTGCGAAGGAACTCGGTCTTGCGGATGCGCCGGCGATTGTGCGGGATGCCAGCGACCGCGAGGTTTTGGAGTTGGCGCTCATCGAGAATCTCCAGCGCGAGGGCCTGAACCCGATCGAAGAGGCCTCCGCCTACTCGAAGTTGCACCAGGATTTCAGCCTCACGCAGGAGGAAATCGCGCGCCGTGTCGGCAAGAGCCGTGCTGCTGTGGCGAATGCCATGCGGCTCCTCGACCTCGCCGGCGATGTGCAGGCACTCCTCAAGCACAGCCGCATCTCCGTGGGCCACGCGAAGGTCCTCCTCTCACTCCGCAACCACGAGGAGCAAAAGCTCCTCGCCGACCAGATCGTGCGTTCCGGCCATTCCGTGCGGGTTGCGGAAAAAATGGCAGCGCAGTTGATGGAAGAGAGTGGCCAGCCACGCAAGGGCCGCGCCAAAAACCGCCCGCAGGAGCCGGTCGCTGCGATCCAGCGCGTCCAAAACCTCCTCACCCACCGCCTCTCCACGCGCGTCTCGATCCAGCACGGCGATAAGAAGGGCCACATCCACATCGAGTATTACGGAAACGACGACCTCAACCGCATCCTTGGCTTGCTCGGGGTCGTAGAAGACTAGCCTGTGTCTGCCCTTGGAAAAATCCTGACCCCTGCCGTTCGCTTCATCGACTCGGATTATTTTCCCGAGGGTGTCGAGAAAACGCGCGAACTCCCCGAGCGGTTTGAGTTCAAGCGCGCCGTGCCATTTCTCATCCTGCACCTTGGTTGCCTTGGCGTGATCTGGGTGGGCTGGAGCTGGGCGGCGGTGGTAACGGCGGTGTTTTTGTATTTTTCGAGGATGTTCGCGATTACGGCACTTTATCACCGCTATTTTTGCCATCGCGCCTTCCACACCTCGCGGGCGATGCAGTTTGTCTTCGCACTCATCGGCCTTACCGCCGTCCAGCGCGGGCCTCTCTGGTGGGCGGCGGTGCATCGTCACCACCACGCGCACTCGGATGACGAGCACGATGTCCACTCGCCGGGCGTGAAGGGCTTTCTCTGGGCGCACATCGGTTGGCTGACCAGCAGCCGGAATTTTCCCACCGACTATCGCCTCGTGAAGGATTTGGTGAAGTATCCTGAGCTGGTTTTTTTGAACCGCTTCGACCTCATCGGACCATTGATTTTGTTAGTCGGGCTCTATGGGTTCGGCGCCGCACTGGAGGCCTTCGCACCCGGGCTCGGCACCTCCGGCTGGCAAATGATCGTTTGGGGTTTCTTCATCAGCACGACGGTGCTTTTTCATGGGACCTGCCTGGTGAACTCGCTTGCGCACTGTTTTGGAAAAAAGCGCTTCGACAATGGCGATGACAGCCGCAACAGCCTGCTCATCGCGCTCGTCACGCTCGGCGAGGGTTGGCACAACAACCACCATCAATACCAGGCCTCCGCGCGGCAGGGCTTCTACTGGTGGGAGGTCGATATTTCCTACTACATCATTCGGTTGATGGGGCTTCTTGGCCTCGTCTGGAATATCAAGCCGGTGCCAGCCGGAGTTTACGCCAAAGCGGATTCCTCTCCGAAGTGAGGGAGCGGGTCGCCATCGTCGGGACCGGCGTCGCCGGCATGGGAGCGGCTTGGCAACTCCGCCACTCGGCCGATATCACGCTGATCGAGCGCGACGCTCGGCCGGGAGGACACACGAACACCGTCACGATCGATGAGGAGGGCACGCCCGTGCCGATCGACACGGGGTTCATCGTTTTCAATCACGCCACCTACCCGAACCTCGTGGAGCTTTTCCGGGAACTCGGCGTGGAAACCAAGCCCGCCGAAATGTCCTTCAGCGTCCGCCACGAACCGGCGGACCTAGAATACAACGGCATGGGGCTAAACAAACTTTTTGCCCAGCGGCGCAACATCCTGCGGCCGCGCTTCCACGCGCTGGTGCTGACGATCATGCGGTTCTTCCGCATCGCGCGGAAGGCGCTGGAGAACCCGGCGTCGCTCGAGTGCACGGTGGCGGAATTCGTGGATCGGCACCGCCTCGGGCGGGATTTCCTCGAGTTCTATCTCGTGCCGATGAGTTCGGCCGTGTGGTCCACCGAGCCGCAGCGGATGCTGGATTTTCCCGCGCTCAGCTTGATCCGTTTTTTTCAAAACCACGGATTCCTCGGCGTTACCACCCACCATCCGTGGTTTACGGTTAGCGGTGGCTCGCAAACTTACCGCGACAAAATTCTCGCCGCCTTTGATCCCGTGCGTCTGCCCGCCAAGGTGGTGGCTGTTTCGGAGGGGGAGGGGAGCGCCAAAGTTCGTCTTGAAGATGGCGCGGAGCTGGAATTCGACCGTGTGATCATCGCCGCCCACGCCGACGAGGCTTTGGCGATGCTCGCCGCCCCGGACCAGGACCAGCAAAGGCTCCTCGCGGCGTTTCGCTATCAGGAAAATACCGCCACGCTCCACACCGACTCGTCCGTCATGCCACGCGCCCGCCGCGCCTGGGCTTCGTGGAACTACCGAGTCGAGCAACTGCCCGGCGGTGAATCGCGCTCGACGACGCATTATTGGATGAACGCCCTCCAGGGAGTTTCAAAAAAGCGGAACTACTTCGTCTCGATCAACGGTGCGGAGACCATAGCCGACTCTGCGGTGCTTTACCGGACGGTTTACCATCACCCCGTCTACACCCTCGAGGCCATGCGCGCACAAAGGGAGTTGCCCTCGCTCAATACCCGCTCGCTGCAGCAGCGCGTGTTTTTTTGCGGAAGCTATTTCCGGCATGGCTTCCACGAGGACGCCTACGCCTCGGCGGTGGACCTCGCCCGCATCCTTCGACCGAACCTCGGGCGATGAACTCCTGCCTCTACGAGTGCACCGTGATGCACCGCCGCCTCGCGCCCAAAAAACACGAGTTCGTCTACCGGATTTTTCTCTTTCTCTTCGACCTCGACGAGCTGCCTGAAATCGAGCGCCGGGTCCCGTTTTTCAGCGTCAACGCGCCGAACCTCTACTCGCTCCGCGACGAGGATTATTTCCAGTTCCACTCGCGCGGCATCCGCCAAAACCTTGAAACCTTCCTCGCCACCCAAAACCTCCCCGTCCGCCCGGCGCGGGTCCAACTTCTCACCCTCCCCCAACTCCTCGGCTACACCTTCAATCCCGTCTCGGTCTTCTTTTGTTTCGATGAAAAGGATCGACCGCTGACCTCGGTGATCCAAGTCGGCAATACCTTCGGCGAGTTGAAACCCTACCTCGTTCCGTGCGATCCCGCCGGCACGGGGTTTCATATCCGCGTGCCGAAGAACTACTATGTCTC
>JBMTBF010000123.1:0-4787 GCA_049429585.1 Terrimicrobiaceae bacterium
GAATTCATCGCCACGCCCTCTCCGGCGAAGCAACCCTCGAAGCCTTCAGGGGCTTGAACGACCTCGCGGATCGGCAGCTCAAATTTCTCGGCGAATTCGAAATCGCGCTCATCGTGGGCGGGGACGGCCATGATCGCTCCGGTGCCGTAGCCCATCAGGACATAGTCGGCGATCCAGATCGGGATGCGCTCGCCGTTGACGGGATTGATGGCGTGCGCGCCGGTAAAGACGCCGGTCTTTTCCTTGTTGAGTTCCGTGCGGTCGAGGTCGCTCTTTGAGGCGACGGCGATACGGTATTTTTCGACAGCCTCTTTTTGCTCTGCCGTTGTGATTTCAGAAACAAGCGGATGCTCGGGCGCAAGAATCATGTAGGTCGCGCCGAAAAGCGTGTCCGGCCGGGTGGTGAAAACCTCGATCTCGGCGTTGGTTTGTTCCTCGCGGAATTTCACCGACGCGCCCTCGCTGCGGCCGATCCAGTTTCGCTGGAGCAACTTGATGCCCTCGGGCCAGTCGAGCCCGTCGAGTCCCTCGATCAACCGCTCGGCAAAGGCCGTGATGCGAAGCATCCATTGGCGCAGGGGGCGGCGCTCGACCGGGAAACCTCCGACCTCGCTTTTGCCGTCCACGACCTCCTCGTTGGCAAGCACGGTGCCGAGTTGCGGGCACCAATTCACCGGCATCTCGGCGACATACGCGAGGCGCACCGAGTCGGGGTCCGCGCCGGAGTAACTTGAAATCGGCTCGGCTTTTTTCGAGGCCGGATTGAACCAGGAATTGTAGAGCTGAAGGAAAATCCACTGCGTCCATCGGAAGTATTCGGGGTCCGTGGTGCTGACCTCGCGGTCCCAGTCGTAACTGAACCCGACCGATTGGAGTTGGCGGCGGAAGTTCTCGATATTGCGGGCGGTGGTGACGCGCGGGTGCTGGCCGGTTTTGATGGCGTATTGTTCGGCGGGCAGGCCGAACGCGTCCCAGCCCATCGGATGGAGCACATTGAATCCGCGCATTCGGTGGAAGCGCGCAAGGATGTCGGTGGCGGTGTAGCCCTCGACATGGCCGACATGGAGGCCGTCGCCGCTGGGGTAGGGGAACATGTCGAGGATGTAGAACTTCGGCTTGGTGGCGTCGAAGCCGGCGTCGCCTGGGTTTTTGGCACGAAAGGCACCGCCCTCGATCCACTGCTGTTGCCACTTGGGTTCGAACTCCGAGAAGGGAAATTGCTTGCGCTGCGTAGACATCGTAAAAAGCGAGAAGCCTATGCTGGAACCCGCCAACCCTGCAAATCCATACACCGTGCTCGTTTCGACGCGGAACGCCCACAAGCTCGTGGAAATCCGCCAAATCCTCGGCCCATCCTTCGAGTTGCTCGACCTCTCGTCCGTCCCCGCGCTCGGCGAGGTGGAGGAAACCGGCACGACCTTTGAGGAAAACGCCGCTCTGAAAGCCCTCGCGGCCTCGGCGCATTTCGGCGGATGGGTGCTTGCGGACGACTCAGGGCTCGAAGTCGATGCGCTCGGTGGCGCGCCGGGGGTTCGCTCGGCGCGCTTCTCCGGGGAAGGCGCGACCGATGCCTCAAACCGCGACCTGCTTTTGGAAAAACTCGCCGCCGTTCCTGCGGTCCAACGCTCCGCGCGGTTTCGTTGCGTCATCGCGCTGGCGCGGGGCGGCGTGATTTTGGCGCATTTCAGCGGAGCGGTCGAAGGCGTGATTATCCAGATTGAAAAAGGCGAGGGAGGATTTGGTTATGATCCACTTTTTGTGCCGGATGGATTCCGCGAGACTTTCGCCGAGCTGGGCGCGGAAACAAAAAACCGCCTGAGCCACCGTGGACGCGCGCTGGCGGCTTTGAAAAATTGGCCCGGATGGGCGCGGTAGGGCTTCTACGCGCTTGTCGCAACCCACTCCGCATCGTAAGTCTTTTCGCCGTTTATGCGCCAAGGTTCGCTAGCCCTCCTCCTCCACGCCCACCTGCCTTGGGTGCGTCATCCCGAGCATGAGGAGTTTCTCGAAGAGGACTGGCTCTTCGAGGCGATTACAGAGTGCTACATCCCCCTGCTGAAAATCCTGCGCCGCATGGTCGTGGACAAAGTTCCCGCCAAGATCACCTTCACGCTCACGCCGACTCTTTGCGCCATGCTGCGCGATCCCCTCCTGCAAAGCCGCGCCGAGCGTTATCTCGAGCGCGGATGCGAACTCGCGGCGATGGAGGTGGACCGCACCTCACGGGACGAGGCGCTCCAGCACATCGCCCGCCACTACCAAGCTGCCTACGGCGAGGCGTTGCGTTTTTACCGCGACGAAATCCGTCGCGACATCGTCGGCGCTTTTGCCCAACTCCAAAAAGACGGCATCCTCGAGATCATCACCTGCGCCGCCACGCACGGCTTCCTGCCCTTGATGGAAGCCGTTCCCGAGGCGATGCGCGCCCAAATCCTCATCGGCCGCGATTCCCACCGCGAATGCTTCGGCGTCGATCCGGCGGGAATCTGGCTGCCCGAGTGCGGGTATGTTCCCCAGATCGACTCGATTTTGCAGGAGGCCAACATCCGTTGGTTCGTGGTCGATGCGCACGGCCTGATGTATGGCGAGCCGAGGCCGCGCTTTGCGATTTACGCCCCGTATTTCACGCCTGCGGGGCCGGCGGTTTTTGGACGCGACCGCGAGTCGAGCAAGCAGGTCTGGAGCGCCCGCGAGGGTTATCCCGGCGATCCCGCTTATCGGGATTTCTACCGCGATATTGGCATGGATCTGCCGGAGGACTACCTCCATACCGTCCTGCCTGCCACGGGCCACCGGAGAAACACCGGCATCAAATACCACCGCATCACCGGCTCACCTCACAAAGAAGTCTACAACCGCGCTTGGGCCATGGCCGCAGCCGACCACCACGCGGGAGATTTTCTCAATGCCCGCATCGGCCAGCTCGAGCACCTCCGCCAAAACCTCCCCGTCGAGCCGATCGTGCTGAGCCCGTTCGACGCCGAGCTTTTCGGCCACTGGTGGTATGAAGGTCCCGAGTTCCTCGACCTCTTCCTGCGCAAGGCGGCCTACGATCAGAAGACCTTCCGCCTCACCACGCCCAGCGCCTATCTCCGCGAAAATCCCACCCAGCAGATGGTGAGCCCGTCGCCCTCCAGCTGGGGAAACAAAGGCTACTCCGAGGTCTGGCTCGACCACTGCAATTCCTGGATCTACCCGCACCTCCACGCCGCCGCTCGACGCATGACCGAAGCCGCGCGCCAGCACGCCAAGACCCGCTCGGCGTTCACCAACCGAACCCTCAAGCAGCTCGCACGCGAACTCCTCCTCGCGCAGTCGAGCGACTGGGCGTTCCTCATGAAAACCGGCACGGCAGTCGACTACGCCACGCGCCGCACGAACGACCATCTGCTCCGCTTCACGCGTCTCTGGGAAATGCTCGAATCCGGCAAGCCCGACGAAGGCCTTCTCGCCGCCTGCGAGGAGCGCGACAACCTCTTCCCGAATGTGAATTGGAAGCACTACCTGTGAGGCTCCTTTCGCTATTCCTGCTTCTTCTCACGCTCCGTCCCGCTTTTAGCGCACCGGTCGAGGGCGAGTTCGTATTCGCTGTTCCCTCCACCGGCCGGATCACGCTGGGCGTCTTCGACAAAAACGGCCACCTCGTGCGAACCCTCCACGCGCTCGACGACGAGGAGAAATTCCAAGTCGGCCTCAATGGCTTCATCTCGCGCTGGGACGGACTCGATGACTCGGGAAAAAAAGTCCCACCGGGCACCTATCACATTCGCGGCTACCAAATCGGCGAGGCGACTGTCACCGGCGAGGCATTTCACTTCAACGATTGGATCACCGACTCCGGCACGCTGCCAATTTCGTGGATCGAGGATTTCGAGGTTTTGGATGGCGGCGACATTCTGCTCTCTGGAAAAACCTCAACCGCCCCGATCCTGGTCCGCGCTTCGATCATGGATGGCCAGCTCGCGATCGAAAAAAATCCGCCTGCCGACATAATCTCTCCCGCCCGCGAAAAACTCGCCGAACTCACAGGCCGCCCACATGCGGTTTTCACTTCGATCGACTCGTTGGGCGAAACGATTCTCGCGGTCGACTCCGAAGGCGTCTGGCTTTCCCAAAACGCTTCCGCCCCTCGCAAGATCGAGCTTCCCGCCAAGGTCGAGGCGATCTCGCTCGGAGCTGACGACACCTTTTGGTTCATCGGCTCCAGCAGCGAAGGGGACCAGACCCCGCTCGTCGGTCAGGCTGATTTCAACGGAGAAATCCTCCGAGCGCTTCCCTACGAGACTGGCGAACCCGTTCCCCAAAAAATCCGCGCCGCAAAATCCGGCTCAGGGTTTGTCGTCCTTGAGGAACTCCCCGGCATGCAACGCCTCCGCTCCCTCAGCCGCGACGAGGCGGGCGAGTGGTTGGTCGATTGGGAAAAATCCATCCGCGAGTCCTCGCGCTTCGGATTCGTGAACGGCGAGGTTTCCGCCAACGCCGCCGATGCGCCCCAACTCGAATCCCTCCGTTTCCGCCTTGAGGAAAATCCCCTCACCGGCGAACGCCAGACGATCACCCTCCGTGCCGTGGCCGACGCGCAAGGCTCGCGACTCGTCACCGAGGATGGCCTGCCGCTTCTGCTCATCAGCACCCAGCCCGACATCCAGCGGGCCGTCATCCACCGCGACAAAGCGCCCGACTCGCTCCGCTTCCTTCAAGGCAATGGCGCCGCCGTCGAGGAATACCTGATCGAAGGCCTTCGCCACATCCTCCCCCTCAACGCCGGCCAGATCGAAATCCGCTGA